>JBILWD010000200.1:0-7025 GCA_044370095.1 Opitutaceae bacterium
GCGCGGGGGAAGCGCTCCGCGAGGTAAAGCGAGAGCGAACCCCAGCCGCAGCCGAGCTCGAGGATGTCCTGCCCGTCCGCGATCCGCGCCCGTTCGACGTAGAGCGCGAGCATCAGTTCCTCGGCTTGATCGAGCGTCTCGGTGCCGGTGGGATAGAGACAGCCCGAGTATTTGAAGCGGCGGCCGAGGCAGAGCCGGTAGAACTCGGTGGGGACCTCGTAATGCTGCTCGTTGGCGGCACGGGTGTCCTCGGCGATCGGCCTTGTGCGGAGGTCCGCGACGTAGGCCTCCCGCTGGTAGCGGCCCGCCTCCTCACGCAGCCGCTGCGCCAGCAGGCGCCGGATGCCCCAGCGCAGCAGCGGGTCAGGCAGGAGATTCTTTTCGAGCAGGGTATCGATCATGGGGAAGGGTCGGCGGCCGGGCGACGGGGGAACCAGGGCACGAAGGCCCTCGTGGTCGCCTGATAGCGGCGGTAGGCCTCGCCCTTGCTGCGCAGCGCTTGCTCCTCGGTCAGCGGAATGCCGGTGACGCGCAGGAGGAGGTAGAGGATGGTGACGGGGGCGGTGATGGCGATCCAACCGCCGGGGGAGGCGAGGGCGATCACGAAGAAGGCGACCCACACGAGCCATTCGAAGAAGTAATTGGGATGCCGGCTGTAGCGCCAGAGGCCGCGGGTGCAGACCGCCCCGCGGTTCGCCGGGGCACGCTTAAAGGCGGCGAGTTGGGCGTCGGCCAGCGCTTCGCCGAGGAGGGCGATGACCCAGAGGCAGGCCCCCGCCAACTCCAGCGGGTGCCAAGCCGGGGACGGGTTGCGCGCGATCAGCAGAAAAGCGAGTCCAAGCCACACCACCGAGGCCGCTTGCAGCTGGAAAAAACCGAACATCTTCGGCGCGAAGTTCCCGGCCCAGTTGCGCCGCAGCAGGGCGTAGCGGGCGTCTTCGACCGGATGGTGCCCCGCCACGCGGCGGAACAGATGGGTGCCTAGGCGCAGGCTCCAGAGGCCGGCTAGGGTCCCCACGAGCGCACGGCGCGGTCCCCAGCCACCGGCGGCCAGCGCGTAGAAGCCCGCGAGGCCGGCGAAGGCGTACGCCCACGCCACGTCGACGATCCCGTAGTTGTCGAGCCGGCGGGCCAGCAGGTACAGGGCGGCGAAGGCCCCGGAAAGAGCGGCGAAGGCGAGGAGAAGCAGGGCGGCGGCGGACATCGCGGGTGTTACGCCCCGACCGGGAGCACGGACGCCCGCCGCAGTCGTCCCGCGGTGCGGGTGAAGACGGGCACGAGGGGCAGGTAGAGGACGGCCATCAAAAGTGGGGCGGTGACGAGCCAGGCGGTGAACGCGTGCACGCCGGCCCAGCCAAAGCGCGCGAAAAACTCGCCCCACGAGGCCCCGGCGAACGCCTCCAGCATGGCGTCCACGCTGAAGGCGCCCGCCGGCGCGCCCCACAGCCGTTCGCCGGCCCGCACGTAGGGCAGGATCAGCAGCAGCTGCAGCGGACCGAGCAGCTGGTTCCAGCCCTGGAGGAGGGGCTGGTTAAGTCGGAGCGCCACGCCCACGCCGAGATTGAGCAGCGAGGTGAAACCGAGGAACGGGAAGAGCGAGCACACGGTGCCGACGGCGAGGGTCGCGGCGAGCTTCCGCGGAGTCACTCCCTGCACGAGCTGGCGCTGCAGGGGCTGGAGGAGGCGCCGGCGCCAGAAACCCCCGGCGGGCAGCCCCGGCGGCAGTTCCGGGGAGGCGGCGCTCATGCGAGCAGGTAGATGCCCACGCCCGCGGCCGCGAGCAGCGCGGGCAGCACGGGCGAGCCATCGTTGACGCGCGTGATCACGGGCGCGACGGAGCCGTCCGCCGGGATGCGGAACAGCTCCCGCAGGCAGTAGGTCGCCATCGCGAGGTTGCCCAGTGCCAGGATCGCCACCAGCCAGAGCAAGCGCGCGGCCGCGGTCGGCTCCTTCCACGCCACCCACAGGTAGAAGGTCAGGAAACCCCAGTACGCATCCGCCATCGCGGCGATGAACCACGGGTGACCCCACACCGAACGCGGCAACTCCGACAGCGGCGTGTGCAGGCTGGCCCACACCGTCACGCCGAGCATCGAGGCGAGAATCAGGACGAAGAGGAGGCGGAGGGCGATGACCATCGGAAGGACGCGCTTAGAGCGCAGGGTTGTTCGCGCGGCTGTGCAGGGTGTGGACGACCGAGATGTTGCGTCCCGCGAAGGCCGCCTCGCAGTAGCAGAGGTAGTAGGTCCACTTGCGGATGAAGCGGTCGTCGAAGCCCAGCGCGCGCACCGCGTCGAGGCGCGCGTGGAACGTCTCGCGCCACAGGCGCAGGGTGCGCGCGTAGTCGGTCCCGAAGTCGTCGAGCGCGTGCAGGGTGAAGCCGCCCGCATCCGCGAGCAGGCCGTTCATCCGGTTCAGCGAGAGCAGGAGTGAGCCGGGGAAGACGTGCTTCTGGATGAAGTCCACGCCGCGGCGGAACGCAGCGTAGCGCGCGTCCGGGCAGGTGATGAACTGGAGCGCGACGAGCCCGTGCGGCGCCAGCAGCCGGGCAACGGCGCGAGCGAACACGGCCTGATTGCGGTGGCCCACCGCCTCGAGCATCTCGATCGACACGATCTTGTCGAAGCGCCCGGTCATGTCCCGGAAGTCGCGGAGCTGCACGTCGACTCGGTCCGCGAGGCCGGCGGCCGCGACTCGGCGCCGGGCGAGTTCGTGTTGGGCGGGCGAGAGGGTGATCGTCGTGACGTGGCACCCGCGGGTGCCAGCGGCGTGCAGCGCCCAGCCGCCCCAGCCGGTGCCGATCTCGAGCACGCGGTCGCCGGGCTGCAGGCGCAGGTGGCGGCAGAGCGCCTCATTCTTCTCGCGCTGGGCCAGCTCGAGGGAGAGGTCGGGCGCGCTCCCGGGCCAGCGCGCCGAAGAGTACATCAGCGATGGATCGAGCCAGAGCGCGAAGAAGTCGTTCGAGAGATCGTAGTGTTCCGCGATGTTGCGGCGCGCGATCCGCCGGGTGTTCGGACGCAGCAGGTGGCCGACCCGGTTCGCGCCGCGCAGCAGGTTCAGCGCCCAGCCGCGCGCGCGCCGCGAGCCCGACAGGGTGGGCGCCGTCTCCACGTTGCGGACAAAGTGTGCGATCACCGCCGTCAGGTCCGGCGTCTCCCAGTCGCCGTCCACGAACGACTCCCCGAAACCGATGTCCCCTGACCAGAAGCATTTCCGGAAGAACGCCTCGCGGCGCACGCGGATCAGGGCGTGGGGGCCGGGGCCGGCCGGGTCACCGATGACGTGCGCGCTGCCGTCGGGCAGCTCCAGCCGTAGGCAGCCGCGGTCCATCCCCGAGAGGGCGTCGAGCACGAGGCGGCGGCTAAAGGAGGGGGCGGCGCCGCGGGCGGCGGCGGCCGTTCCGGGCGAGACGCTGGTGGAGGGGGAACTCATAACGCGGACGGGGCGGACGGGACGGGGGCGGGCTTGAGGGAAGAGTGGGGCCGGTAAAGGTCCCGCTGGTCGGCGGCGCGTGCCGCCTTGGCGAACCAAGGCACGCGCTTCGCCCACAGCAGGAGGGCGTGCCAGTGGATGAGGGAGATAACCCGGAGCGTCAGCAACGGATACTTGAGCGTGAACCAGGCGAGGCGGCCGGTGGTGAGCGCGCGGCGCGGACCGGCCAGCGTGCTGGTTAGGGTGCGCTCCTCGCCGACGTAGTCGTCGATGCGGATCGCGAGTTGGTCCCCGGGCAGGCGCAGGTGGAAGTCGAAGGCCACGTCTACGTCGGAATAGGGTGAAACGTAGAACTGCTTGGGCACTCGGAGCCGGAAGACGCCGCGGGCCGCGTCCGCCGGGTCGGCCGGGACGAAGAACGGCTTCATCTCGCGGAACGTGTTGGTCACCTCCGCGATGGCGCAGAGCGGTCGCCCGTCCCGGTCGCGGCAGAAGTAGAAGGAGACCGGGTTGAAGAGGTAGCCGGCGATGCGGGGCAGGGTGACCAGCAGCACGCTGCCGTCCCCGAGTTCGATCCCGTGGTTCCGGAGGTAGGCGGCGACGCGCGCCTTGAGCCCGGGGGCGGCGCCGGCGGCGGCCGCGGGCGCCGCGGGGCCGGACGGATGGCGCGGCTCGTCCACGGGCAGGAAGTCGCGGTCGTGCAACGCGTAGAGGTGGCGGCGGTTGTGCCCGAAGAGTCCGGTGCGCCGGGGCAGGTCCGGCAATTCGTCGAGGTCGAGGGCGAAGAGGAAGATCCGGTACGCGAAGCGGTGGCGCCGCGGCGAGAACCGGGCGTGCATCACCTCGCATTCGTACAGGCAGGACTTCATCTTCGGACCAGCGTCGGGACCACGTCCGCGGGGTCGGGGCGGATGCGGGCGCACGGCGGAGGCGGGTTGACGCAACCCGCCCGCGGCGCCGGTGGCAAGGACGCGATCGTGAAATCTCCGTGCGCCCGCCGCCTAGCCTTGGGCCGCCCAGGGATCGCGGCCGAGGAGCAGCTCGGCCACCCGGACCGCGCTCAGCAGACCGTCCTCGTGGAAGCCGTAGCGCTGCCAGGCTCCCGCGTAGTACGTCTCGGTCGCGCCCTGGGCGGCGGCGTTGAGGGCGGGGATTTCCGCCTGCGCCCGCACCGCGCCGAGGCTGAAGAGGGGATGCTCGTAGGCGATCCGGCGCAGCACGCGGGCCGGATCGATCGCCTCGGGCCGGCCGATGCTCACGAAGTAGTTCTCCCGCTCGGAAACGCCCTGCAGCGAGTTCATCCAGTAATGGGTGGCGGTGGCCGCCCGGCCATCCGGGCCCTGGTTGATCTCGTAGTTCCAGCTCGACCAGGCCAGTCGCGCCCGCGGCATCACCCGCGCGTCGGTGTGCACGGTCGCCGGATTCGGCTGGTAATGGAACTCGGCCAGCACGCGCCGCTCGGCGGGCGTGGGATCGGCCAGCAGCCGCAGGGCCTGGTCCCCATGGCACGCGAGGATCACCCGGTCGAAGCGCTCGCTCGCGCCGTTTCCCGTGGTCAGTTCCACGCCTCCGCCGGCGCGGCGGACACGCGTCACGGCGCAGCCGGTGCGGATGCGGTCCCGCCAGCCGGCGGTCAGCTTGGCGACGTAGGCGCGAGAACCGCCGTCGACCGTCCACCAAGGGTGCTGCGTGTGCAGGCCCAAGAAGCCGTGGTTGTGAAAAAAGCGGAGGAGGGTGGTGGCGGGGAACGCCAGCATCAGCTCCGGCGGCGTGCTCCACACGGCGGAACTCATCGGGACGAGGTAGAGGTCGAGGAAGTCCTGCCCGTAGCCGCGGCGCCGCACGAAATCGCCGAGTGATTCCGCGCCGGCCGCCGGATCCTCCAGTGCCGCCACCGCCTCGCCGTTGAAACGGCTGATCGCCCGCAGCAGGCGCCAGAACCGGGGTCGCAGCAGGTTGCGCCGCTGCGCGAACAGGTGGTTCAGCGAGGAGCCGCAGTACTCTAGGCCGCTCCCGGTGTGCCGGACGCTGAACGACATCGAGGTCGGCTTCACCGGCACACCCAGCTCCCGGAACAGCCGGGTGAGATGCGGGTAGGTGACCAGATTGAAGACCATGAACCCCGTGTCGAAGGCGACCGTCCGCCCCGTTCCCGGCTCCGGGGCATCCACGGTATGCGAGTGTCCGCCGACCCGCGGATCCTGTTCAAAGACGGTGACGTCGTGCGCGTGGCGCAGGAAGTGTGCGCAGCCGAGGCCGGCGATACCGGAGCCGACGATGGCGAGGGAGGGCACGGGCGGTGGCGGATGGTTGGACGTCGGGTCCCGTACCCCCGGCCTCAGCGGTTCTCCGGCTTCGCGTCCGTCGCGTGTTCGGTGGCGGGCGCGCCGTCGACCTTCTCCGGAAGCTTGGTCCCCGCCGCGGTCGCGGTGGCGACGGCGATGGCGGCCGCCGCGGGGACGACCCGTTTGAGCGGGGAAACGTCGAAGTGGACCTCGCGGGCCTGACGCGCGGCCGCGATGCTGTGCGCGTGGTCGGCGCGGGCGGCCTCCTCCATCACGGACTTCGGCACGGCCTTGAGGCCCCAGATGAAGCCGGTCCACGAGAGCGCCTTGAGGCCGTAGTAGGTCAAGTCGAGCTCCCACCAATAGAAGCCGTTGCGGGTGGACGATTGGTAGCGGTGGTGGTTGTTGTGCCAGCCCTCGCCCAGAGTGATGAGTGCGAGGATGAAGCTATTGCGCGAGTCGTCGCTGGTGTTGAAGCGGCGGCGGCCCATCAGGTGGGCCATCGAGTTGATGCAGGCCGTGCCGTGGAAGAGCGCCGTGGTGCTGATGAAGAAGCCCCAGACGAGGAGCTGCCAGCCGTTCGTGCCGAGCCCTGGAGCGTAGACCGCGAGCAACTCGCCGGTGCCGAAGATCGCAAGCGCGAAGAGCAGGGGCACCACCGTGTCGAAGCGGTTCAGCCACACGAGTTCAGGGAAGCGCGCGAGATCCTTGATGGTCGAGTAGTCGGTCGGAAAGTTGCGGCGGCTGGTGATCCAGCCGATGTGCGACCACCAGAACCCGTGCACGTGCGGAGAATGCGCGTCCTCCGGGTCGTCCGAGTGCTTATGGTGGTGGCGGTGGTGGTAAGCCCACCAGAGCGCGCCGCGCTGCACCGTGGTGCCGCCCCACAGCGCGAGCAGGAACTGGCCCGCGCGCGAAGTGCTGTAGGTCTTGTGCGAGAAGTAACGGTGGTAAATCCCGGTGACGGCGAACATCCGGACGATGTAGAGGGCGACCGCGGTCCAGACGGCCACCGGACTCGCGCCCACCCAGATGACGCCCAGGCAGCCCAGATGCAGCACGATGAAGGGCAGGCAGCGCATCCAGTCCACGCGGTCCGGCTCCTGCCGCAGCAGCGCCGGATCACCCGGGGTGTAGTCGGAATCGATCCACTGTTTGATTGCGGTGAGGGGACGGGACAGGCGGGCGGATCGTTCGGACATGAGAGGAGTCTTTTCGAGGCAACGGGGCCCGCCGTCGCCGTGCAAGCCGCCATTCTGGGAGGAGAAGGGTTTTTTTCCGCGGTGGCGCCCCCGCCGTGAAATCCTG
>JBILWD010000201.1:0-7017 GCA_044370095.1 Opitutaceae bacterium
GGAAGACCTGATTCACGTCGACCTGCAGCTGGCCGACGTTGCTGTTCACGCTGGCGGGCCCCATCGGCTGGTTTTCCAGCCGCTTCGCCTGCTCCCGCATGAAGGTGACTTGCGCCGCGAGGGTGTGTTTCGGCGTGGTCAGGACCATCTGGTCGAGCTGGACTATGAAGGTGTCCACATCGTCCCAGGCCTTGCCGTTGCCCGCGAGGTTGATGTCCGTCCAGTCATAGATCGACCGGTCGTTGATCGGGCGGGCGACCGCGTTGTACAGCGGCTGCTGCGCGGCGGTGTAGGTCTCCGCCGGGCCCATCGTGAGCAGGCCGATGCCCGCGGCCGAGGCGGCGAAGGGATCGGTCACGGAGAACGTGTTGCCCACCGGGGTGGCGGGGTTGGCGGTGTAGCGCGCCATCGTCCAATAGGGGGCCTCGCCCGGGGCGCCGATGAGGAAGGGGGAGCGGCTCTCCGCGCCCCCGGTGAAGAAGCTCGGGTTGGCGGTGTAGGGCGTGGTGCTGCCGGGGACGTTGCCGTTGCCCAGGACGGTGCCGTTGGCGAGGGTGACGAGGCGGGTGACGGGATTCCAGGCGGGCTTTCCGGCCCGGAGCCAGTCCGTGTAATAATCGCGGGGGGTGGTGAAGTTCGGCCGGTTCGAGGCGTTGCGGTAATTGTACCACGAGGCGGCCAAGGTGGTGTTGCGGAACGGCTGCGCCTTCACCTGGAAGCTGAGGCGGCGGGCGTCCTCGCCGGACGGCTTGCGCTGGAAGGCGGTGTGCTGGTTGGCGTAGCTGGCGCGCACGGCTAGCTTGCCGTTGAGCAACTGCCGGTTCAGGTCGAGGGCGGTGCGCCAGCCGCCGTAGCTGTCGGCCCGGAATTCCAGCCGGGTGAAGGCGCGCGAGAGGTTCGCGGTGGCGGGGACCTGGTTGACCGTGCCGGAGGCGTTGCCGAGGCCGAAGATGTTGGCGTTCGGGCCGCGGCTGAGTTCCAGCGAGTCCATCCAGAGCGGGTCCACCGGCACGCGCCCGGAGGTCTGGATGTTGTTGAAGGCGATGTTGGCGTTGCCGATGCCGCGCACGCGGTTGGCGTTGTTCGGGTTGAGGCTCACCTGGTCGACCACGGCGCCAGTGCGGTCGGTGTCGAACTGGGAGTACGAGTTGGTGCCCTCGGTGCTCGCGAGGTAGTCGAACACGTCATTGATATCGAGCATCGCGAAGTCCTGCATCTGCTCCTTGGTCATCACGGTGATGGACTGACCCAGGTCCTCGATCTTCGAGTTCAGGCGCGTGCCGGACATCGTGTTGGACTGGAAGTAGCCCCGGGCCTCCGAGACGACGGTGAACGGGCTGAGCTCCACGATGTCCCCGCCGGTCTTGGCCGGGCTGGAGCTGGTGACCACGGGTGGGGTGGCGCCGACGGCTTCCGGCCGGGTGGGCGCGGGCGCCAATTGAGCCGGCAGGAGCGGAGTCAGCGCGGTCGCAGCGAGCAGGGTCAACGTGAGCCGGGTGGGGTTGGTCTTTGGATGCATGGGTGAACGCGGGGCAGGGCGGGCCGGAGGGCGGGGGTCATCCAGCGGTTGGGTCCGGGTGAAATCAGCGTTGTAAACCATGGTCAACGGCGGTGACCGCCGGGGGCGGGACTATTTCGTCGGACCGTCCGGCGGGGAGTCCGGCGCGGGCGCGTGGGCTCGCCGGTTTTCCGTGCCTCCGGCGGGCGTGGGGGAGCGAGGCGGGCGGGTCCCGGAAGGGGTCGTGCCGTTCCACGTCAGCACCTTGCCAGCCGGGGGTGGGGGAAGGCGGCGGCCCCAAAAGACGCAAAGCGCGCAAGAGGAGACCAATCCTCGGCGGGGTTGCGCTCGCCGAGGTTCGGGCCGCCGCGCGCCGGGGCTGGGATCAGGACAGGGTATCCCTCCCCGGGATGCCCTGCCGGATGCTGGCCGGAAGGGTCGCTTCCCGTCCTGATCTCGTCCAGTCTTCGGATAGGTATCCTTCGGTTATCCTTCGGTTATTCTTAACTAAAACGTTGATTATCAACAAAAGAATGACGAAAACCGAAGGATAACCGAAGGATGACTAGGGGATCAGCGCAGGCGGGCAGGACGGCTGCCGAACGGACAGTGGTCGTCCGCGGGGTGGTCCGAGGCGAAAACCGGCCGCACCTGCGGTGGCGGATGGCGAGGGCGGAGCGGGACAGGTTTGCCGGGTGCGCCGATGGGTCTGCGGCTGGGGAGAAGGCAGATTCGAACGGGCCATTTCGGTTGTTGGGTTGGCGCCACGCCGGTCCTTCGTACCTCAAGGCGGCTGGTCCTCGAACCTTCAGTGCCCCAGCTGCAGGGGCCAGAGGGGACCCGTTGCGGCTGCTCCGGCCCGCGGTGAAGATTGCTGACAGCAGGCAATTAATTCCCGTATCAGTGATGCAATGAGGCCGGTCCTGCTTGGTACCATTCTGCTTCTGCTTCCCGTCTGGGGCAGTGCGGGCGATCTCCGACTAAGATCCGGCGTCGTCCTGAAGGATGCCCGAATCGTTCAGATTTCCGAACAGTTGGTCACGATCGTGCATCAGGGCGGTTCGGTGGGAGTCGAACCTGCTGAGGTCGATCTCGAGGTCCTGGCGCGAGCCCACCTTGAGTTGGAGCGGGAAATCGCCGAGCGCGCCCAAAGAGCCTCCACCGCTGCCGCCAATGCCAAGGAACGGCAGGCGCGAGTCGATGCTCAGAAAGCGGAGCAGGCCAAGGTCGCGCAAGCGCTCGCGGAGAGCCGTGCCGGAACCGCCCGGGCTGAGGGATCGGTTCCCAATCCGACCGGGAAAGGAAAGATGGCTCGGCAAGGCTCCAATTCTTCGGCCCGCGTGCTCGAATTGAAGGCGGCGTTCCCGCCTAAATCAGTCGGCACCGCGAACGTCTTTATTCCCCGGAGCGGCCAAGGCGCACGTTCCTACATCGTGTCCAGCTCTGTGACCAACCTTCCCGATGGCGGCAATATTTCGACCAACACCGTGAAATCCAGGGTGCAGGGCCGGGTCGAACCGTTCACTTACGACGTCCCCTCCATCGATGTCTACAATTGGTACCGTAGCATGCTCCAGACGACGACCCTGGAAGCCCTCCCTCGCACGCTGCAGATGATCGAGGCGCGTTTGGTGGAAGATAGGCAGAAGGCTCAGGGTGCGTCCGGCGGCTCGTCGATGAGCAGCGCGGCGCAGGCGAGGCAAACTCTTGTCTGGTTCGAAAAGGTGCTCCGCCCGCATCTCAACGAATAGCGGACCTTGCTGCGGTGAAGTGCGTGAGTGGGCAGCCGCCGGCTCCCGGACCCGCTCCCGTTTGAATCGATGGGATGGGGTAAGCCTCCGCCGTTGCAGCTTTTGCCGGGAGCCCTTTCATCGCGCCACTTCCCCATGCCTCTCCCCGTCTGGCGGCGCGCCGCCTCCGCCTTGCTCCTGCTGGTCGTCGTCGGTGATGCCCGCGCCGCCGCGCCCGCCCGGTCCGCGCCCCCCAATGTCCTCTTCATCGCGGTCGACGACCTCAATGACTGGATCGGGCCGCTGCGGGGCCATCCGCAGGTCAAGACGCCCCACCTCGACCGCCTCGCGCGGCGCGGCGTCACGTTCGCCAACGCCCACTGCGCCGCCCCGCTCTGCAATCCCTCGCGCGCCGCCGTGTTCAGCGGCCTCCAGCCCTTCCAGACCGGCGTGCTGGCCAACGACGGGGCGGCCATCCGCACGGCGCGGCCCGACCTGGTCCTGCTGCCCCAGCATTTTCAGCAGGCCGGCTACCGCACCTTCGGCACCGGAAAACTCCTCCACCAGAAGGGGACGGGCTCGTACGAGACGGAGTTCTACCCGGAGCAGCGCTGGAGCCCCTTCGCTCCCGAAGCGACCACCTACACGGCTGCGGAATTGCCCTCCAAGGGCTCGGCCAATCCGCAGCACCACACTGTCCTCAAGGGCCGCCCCGTCGTGCTCCCGCTCAACCGGATGCCGAGCGACCGCGCCGCGGACTCTCCCAACGGGGAATCGTTCGATTGGGGACCGCTCGACGTCGAGGATGCCGACATGGGCGACGGCCAGATCGCCGACTGGGCCGTGCAGCGGATCCGCGAGCAGGCCCGGACGCCCGCGCAGCCGTGGTTCCTCGCCGTGGGTTTCTATCGTCCCCACATCCCGCTCTTCGCCCCGCGGAAGTATTTCGATCTCTATGCCGGCCTCGACATCCAGCTGCCCGCGGTCCGGGCCGACGATCTGGATGACCTGAGCGACACGGGTCGCCGCTGGGCCCGCGATCCCGTCACCGCAGGATCCCACGCCTCCGTCGTGAAGCACGGCCAGTGGAAGGCCGCCGTGACCGCCTATCTCGCCTGCGTCTCCTTCATCGACGCCCAGGTGGGCAAGCTCCTGGCGGCGATCGACGAGGGTCCGGCCGCCGGCAATACGGTGATCGTCCTGTGGGGGGATCACGGCTGGCACCTCGGCGAGAAGGAGCACTGGGGCAAGTGGACCGGCTGGCAGCGTTCCACGCGGGTACCGTTGATCGTGGCGCCGCCGCAGGAGGGCGCGACTGCGACCTTTCCGCGGGGCGCCGTCTGCGCCGCCCCGGTCGGCCTGATCGACCTTTATCCGACGCTGATCGACCTGTGCGGGGTGGCGGCGCGCCCGGGGCTGGCGGGCGAATCGCTGGGGCCGCTTCTGCGGAATCCGGCCGCCGCATCCGATCGCCACGTCGTCACCACCTTCGATGCGGGCAACTATGCCCTCAGCGGCGCGCGTTGGCGCTATCTCCGTTATGCGGATGGCCAGGAAGAGCTCTACGATGCGGTGAACGACCCCCACGAGTGGACGAATCTGGCGGGTCGGCCCGAGGTGCGGGCGGTCCAGCAGGCGATGGCCGCCAAGGTTCCGGTCGTCGACGCAAGCGTGGCCCAGGCCGCCAAGGCGGCGGGCCGGGCGGGGCGGAAGAAGAAGGTCGAGGCTCCGTAGTTCCGGCGGGAGGATGGGGTCTGCGCTGGATGTCGCAGGCGTGCGGATACCGCTCCCGCTTATGCTGGGGCCGAGTTCCCGCGGGTCCACGGATAGCTTTGCCTCCGTGCGCCCCGGAACGTGCACTGCCGGGATGACCGATGGACCGAAGCGGGAGGTGGTGTGCGCGGATGCGATCCCGTGGCTGCGGGAGCGGGGGACGATCCCCGGCGCCTGTGTGATCACCTCCTTGCCGGACGTTTCGGAGGTCGGCCTCGCCTTGCCGGCCTGGCGAACGTGGTTCCTGGAGGCGGCGAGGCTGGCGGTGGAGGCGGCGCCGGCCGAGGGGGCGGCGCTCTTCTTCCAATCGGACATCAAGCGCGACGGCACGTGGATCGACAAGGCGGCGTTGGTGCTGCGCGCGGCGGAGACCGCGGGGGCGACCCTGTTGTTCCACAAGATCGTCTGCCGGCGGCCCCCGGGGTCGCTCACGGCGGGCCGGCCCGGCTTCACGCACTTCCTGGCGGTGTCGCGCGCGCTGCAATGTCCGGACGTGTTGCCGATTCCCGATGTGATCGTGGATCCCGGCGAGCAGCTCTGGGTGCGGGCGATGGGGGTGCGGGCGGCGGGGCACGCGGTGCGGTTTGCGCGGGACGTGGTCGCGCCGGCGTTGGGGCGGACGCCCGTGGTGGTCGATCCCTTCTGCGGCGTGGGCACGGTGCTGGCGGTGGCCAACGCGCACGGGCTCGACGCCCTGGGCGTCGAGAAACACCGGAAGCGGGCGGAGCAAGCGCGGGCCCTCCTGGTGCGGCCGGAGCCGGAGCCTGCGTCGGCTGGCTAGGGCCGAGCGACGCGCTTGCGCCGCGGGCGGCAGGAGGCCAAACGGAGGGATGGATGGCCCCCGCTGGTTCCTTGCGTTGCTCCTCCTCGCCGCTGGTGGGGCCGGACGGCAGGCCGCCGCCGCGGAGCCCGTGCCGGTGACGTGGACCGTCGATGGCGTGGTGCGCGAGGGGCTCCAAGTGCTCCCCGCGGTGCCGCCGCCCACCGGGGCGCCCGTGGTGCTCGTGTTCCACGGTCACGGGGGCACCGCGCGCCATGCGGCCCGCTCCTTCGCGCTGCACCGGCACTGGCCCGACGCGATCGTCGTCTACCCGCAGGGCCTGAACACGCCCGGTCGGCTGACGGACCCCGAGGGCCGGCGCCCGGGCTGGCAGCATGCGGCCGGGGAGCAGGGAGACCGGGATCTAAAGCTGGTGGACGAGATCCTCGCGCGCCTGCGGCGGGAGCAGCGGATCGACGAGCGCCGCATCCACGCGACCGGACACTCCAATGGCGGCGGGTTCACTTACCTGCTCTGGGCGCAGCGCGGTGCGGGCTTCGCGTCGTTCGCGCCCTCCGCCGCGGGCGGGGCGGCGCTCCCCGCGGCGCGCGGTCGCCTTGAGCCCCGGCCGGTGCTGCACGTCGCGGGGCGGGCGGACGCGCTTGTGTCGTTCGCGGCGCAGGAGCGGACGATCGCGCGGGTGCGGGAGGTCAACCAGGCGGGTCCCGGCGAGCCGTGGGCGCCCGGGTGCACCTATCATCCCTCGCCCGTGGGCGCGCCGGTGGTTGCGTTCGTGCACGCGGGTGGCCACGCGTTCCCCGCGGCCGCACCGCCGCTGATCGCCCGCTTCCTGCGCGAGCATCCGCGGCCGGAGACACCGTGAGGAGCCGAGGAGGGCCCATCCGCATGATCCGCGGCCGGCTGCAGGGAGCCGGCGACCCGACGGTCAGGACGCGGCTTACGCTGCTTGATTCCGGGGGCGAGGATGGGCAGCGTCCGTCTCCAGCGCGATGATTTCTCCGACGATGGACGAGGTCCGATCGAATCCCGGTCGCCCGGCGGCGTTCTTCGACCTCGATAACACCCTGATCCGCGGGTCATCCCTTTTCCACCTCGGCTGGGGCGGGTTCAAGCGGGGCATGTTCTCCCCGGCTGAGACCGTGCGATTCACGTGGGCCAATCTCCGCTTTGTGCTCACGCGGAGGGAGTTGGACGGAGCGCCACAGTTTTGGGGAAACTTCGCCGCCGCCTCCGTG
>JBILWD010000025.1:0-20287 GCA_044370095.1 Opitutaceae bacterium
CACGGCGGATTTCGCCGCGAGCGACAACGACCCCGCCCTCGCGAAACTCGCCCGCGCCACCGCCGCCGCCCCAGGCTCCTTCGCCGCCTGGCACGCGCTGGCGGAGGTGACGTTCTCCCTGCGGCGCCTCGACGAGGCCCTCGCGGCCGCGGAGCGGGCCCACGCCCTCGACCCAGCCGACCTGTTCATCAACACTACCCTATCCCGCATCTGGATGGAACGCGGCGACAAGACGCGCGCGGAGCACTTTGGGGCCCAGGCGCGGATGCAAGGGTGGAAGGAGCAACTAAAGGCGCCGCCCCCCCCGCCGCCGCTCCGTTGACAGGCGGGAAGCGCGAACCCTAGCCTGACCGGATGGAATCTCCGGCCTACGTCTTGGAGTTCGAGAAACCGCTGCGCGACCTGTCCGCGCAGCTGCAGGAGCTCAGGCAGCGGTCGCTGGAGACGAACGTCGACCTCGACCGGGAGGCCCGCGAGATCGAGGCCAAGATCGAGGCCACCCGACGCGAGATCTACTCCAGCCTGACCCCTTGGCAGCGGGTCCAGATCGCCCGCCACCCGCGGCGGCCCTACGCCCTCGATTACGTGGCCGCCCTCTGCGAGGACTTCCAGGAACTGCACGGAGACCGGCAGTACAAGGACGACCGGGCGATCATCGGGGGCACGGCCTTCCTGGACGGTGAGGCGGTAATGATCGTGGCCCAGCAGAAGGGGCGCGACCCGAAGGAGCGCATCGTTCGCAACTTCGGAATGCCTCAGCCCGAGGGTTACCGCAAAGCCCTGCGCCTGATGCGCTTGGCAGAGAAATTTCGCCTGCCCTTGATCTGCTTCATCGACACCCCCGGCGCGTTTCCGGGCGTCGAATCCGAGGCCCGCCACGTTTCGGAGGCCATCGCCGTGAACCTGCGCGAGATGGCCCTGCTCGGCACCCCCTCGATCTCCGTCGTCATCGGCGAGGGCGGCTCCGGCGGCGCCCTCGGCATCGGCGTGACCGACCGCGTCCTGATCCTCGAGAACAGCTACTACTCGGTCATCTCCCCGGAAGGCTGCGCGGCCATCCTCTGGAAGGACGGCGCGGCGGCCCCCAAGGCGGCCGAGGCGCTCAAGCTCAGCGCCGCCCACCTTGAGGCACTCGGCGTGGTCGACGAGGTCGTGCCCGAGCCGACCGGCGGCGCGCACCAAGACCCGGCGCAGACGGCGCAGGCGGTGAAATACGCCCTGCAAAAACACCTCAACGACCTTCGCGGCCTGACCGCGGAACAGTTGCGCGACTCCCGTTACGAGCGCTTCCGCCGGCTCGGGGTCTACGAGGAAGCCGGCGTCGTCCGCAGCTAACGCTACGTTCCACGCCCGGGCTCACCCGGATGCGGAACCAGGGTCAGGACGCGAGGCTGACCGCCCGAACGCAAATCGCCGGGCGCACCTGCGATTCCTGCGCTTGGCCCACGGGCACCGGCACTTCCCCGTGGAAGCCTGCCGCATCCTCGAAGCCATCCCGCGCCTGGCCGATCGCACGGACGGTGACGAACACGGCGGCGGCGGACAGGGAGAGGAGGCTGAGGAGGAAAAAGGTCATGGCGGTCGGAAGCGGGCCGACTCTTCACCCGCCGGCGGGGCTGACCAGCGACATCGCGGCGCCCCGGCCTTTTTGACATCTCCTAGACAAACCGGCCGTTGTGGCCCCCGGACCGGGATTTGCCGCTTGCGAGGCCAAGGGGCGGGGCCAACCCTCCGCCGGCGATGGCGAACACGTTCGGCACCCTCTTCACCGTCACCACCTGGGGCGAGAGCCACGGGCCCGCCGTGGGCGCGGTGGTGGACGGCTGCCCGCCCCGCCTCCCGCTCACCGCGGAGGACATCCAGGTGGAACTAGACCGCCGCCGGCCCGGGCAGAGCGACATCGTGACGCCGCGCAAGGAGGAGGACCGGGTGGAGTTCCTTTCGGGGGTCTTCGAGGGCCGCACCACGGGCACACCCATCTCCCTGCTCGTGCGCAACGCCGACCAGCGCCCCTCAGCCTACGACGAGATGCGGGACAAGTTCCGTCCCTCGCACGCCGATTTCACCTACCAAGCCAAGTTCGGCCTGCGCGACCACCGTGGCGGCGGCCGCAGCTCCGCCCGCGAGACGGTCGGCCGGGTGGCCGCCGGCGCCATCGCCCGCAAAGTCCTCGCGCTGGCCGGGGGGGTCGAAGTCCGGGCCTTCCTCACCCAGGTGCACGACATCGCCGTCCCAGCCGACGCGCTCGCTGCCTTCCCCACCCTCGCCGAGGTCGAGGCGACCCCGGTCCGCTGCCCCCACCCCGAGACGGCCGCGCGGATGATCGAACGGATTAAGGCGGTGCGCTCCGACGGCGACTCCGTGGGCGGCATCATCGAGTGCCGGGTGCGCGGCCTGCCCGCAGGCCTCGGCGAACCCGTCTTCGACCGGCTCGAGGCCGACCTCGCCAAGGCGATGCTCTCGCTCCCCGCGACCAAGGGTTTCGAACTGGGCAGCGGGTTCGTAGGCGCCACGCTCCGGGGCAGCGAACACAACGACGCCTTCGAGGTGCGGGACGGCCGCGTGCGCACCCGCACCAACCGCAGCGGCGGCACCCAGGGCGGGATCAGCAACGGAGAGGAACTCGTCTTCCGCACCGCCTTCAAACCCACCGCGACCATCCTCCAGCGCCAGGCCACCGTCGACACCGCGGGCGCGGCGACCGAGCTCATCGGCCGCGGCCGCCACGACCCGTGCGTCGTCCCGCGCGCCGTGCCGATCGTCGAGGCGATGACCGCGCTAGTGCTACTCGACCACTGGCTCCGCCACGCGGCCCAGAACCGGACCTTCACGTTCTGAGGTGAAGCCACTCGTCTACCTCTTTCTCGGCGTCCCCGGCTCGGGCCGCCGCCAGATCCTGACCGACCTCCTCGCCGATGGCCTGGCCGCGGACGACACCCCCGCCGTCCTGCTCCCGGACGAGGAACCGGAAAACCCCGCCGACGCGGGCCTACCCCAGACCACGCGCTGGCGCTGGGACGAGGGCACCATCGCGGTGGAATGCCCGGCGGGCGTCTCGCACCTGTTCATCCTCACCTCCGGCCGGCGCAACCCGGTGGACCAACTGGAGGCCTTCAAGGCCTGGTTCGCCGCCCACCGCCTGGAACTCACGCGGGTGATCTGCGTGGTCCACGGTCAAATGGCCGCCCGCCAGCCGACGCTGGTGACGTGGTACGACGTGTGCGTACATTTCTCGGACGTCGTCCTACTCCACCGACGCGAGGGCCTGGAGAACAAGTGGGTGAGCGGGTTCCTGCGCCACCTCGAGGAGCAGCGGCTGCCCTGCATTTTGGAGCAAGTGAAGGCCGGCCGCGTGCGCAACCCGGCGCTCATCCTCGAACCGCAGGCGCGCCGGGTCTCGCAGGCCTTCGACCCGGAGCCCGAATGGGTCTTCACCAACGCCGAGGGCGAGGAGGTTGATCCCGAGGAGGAGCCGGTGGACGACGACGAGGAACTGACCGCGACGCCGGCGGAGGATCCGTACTTCGAGCGCCGGAGCGGCGGTCGGCGCGTGCGGGAAATCCCGGACGTCGCGGCGATCCTCGACGCGGACACCGCAGGCCAACCGAGCGCCGGCCCGGCCGCCGGACCCTAGCGGGCGGCGGACCGGGCAGTTCAGCGCGCGAAGTGCGCGGCGAAGGCGGGATCGCGCATCGCGGCGCGAACCTGCGCGGCGAGCGGCGGCCGCAGCACGTACAGCAGGCTGGCGACCGTGCTCAGCGCCCGGCCCGGCCGCAGCCCGCGCCAGATCAACCCGGCGGTCAGGCCATAGAACGCGCCGAGTAGGCCGGCCGCGAGCGGCGCGCCCGGACCGAAGCCAATCCCGGGCAGGTTGCGCGTCGCCAGGGTTAGTAGGGCGAGCGCAGCCAGCATCGCAGCCCCAACGAGCGCGTGGACGCGCGCGACGAAACGGACGCACTCCGGCGGCGCGGGACGCACGGCGGCGTGGGGCCGCGTCAGGCGGCCGCGGCGGCGGCCACGAATGCCTTCGCCTTGGCCGTGATCGCGCCCCAGTTGCGCTCGCGCAGGGCCTTGGCGTCGACCAGCGAGCTGCCGGCCGCGGTCGCAAAGGCGCCGGCACGGAGGAACTCCGCCACGTTGGCCTCGTTCACCCCGCCCGTGGGCACGAGTTCGATCTGAGGCAGCGGCGCCTTGACCGCCTTGATGTAGCCCGGGCCGAAGAACTCGGCGGGGAAGACTTTGGCGGCGTCAGCCCCGGCCTCCCAAGCGGTGAGGATCTCGGTGGGAGTGAACGCCCCGCAGAGCACCGGCACGCCGTAGCGGCGGCAAAGGGTGATCACGTCGGGCCGTAACGCCGGGGTGACGACGAAGCGGGCGCCCGCGAGAATCCCGGCGCGCGCCGTCTCGGCGTCGAGCACCGTGCCGAGGCCGAAAAGGAAATCCGGCAGCTCGGTCGCCGCGCGCTCCAGCATCCGGATCGCCCCCGGCGTGGTCATTGTGAGCTCGATGCTAGTGAGCCCACCGGCGGCGAGGGCCCGGGCGCAGTCGAGGAGGCCGTCCGAGGAATCGGCGCGGATCAGCGCGATGACCTTCTCGGCCCGGAACTTGGCGAGGATGGCGTCTTTCTTCATCACCCGCGGACGCTGGCGGGCGGCGGGGGCCGGGGAAACACCTTTTTGGCGCGCCAGTCCGCGGCCGCGCGGAAGTTAGCGGGCGTACTCGACCTGAACCCAGGACTTGCGGACGTCCGGCAGGCCGCGCGCGGCGGCGCGGAAATCCGCGAACTTCGCCAGCGCCGTCCACGCCGCGCCGAAACGGCGGCTGAGCATCACGTCCCACTCCTCGCCGAGCCTCGCGCCACCGCGGTCGGACCGGAACCAGTGCCGCCGCACCGAGAGCGCGAGGGCGCCGGGTAGATCCGCCTGCAGACGCAGATAGCGGTCCCGCAGGCCACCCGCGGGGAGCGCGCTGAAGACGTCAGCCCACCCGTTGAACGGGTGCAGCGTCGCCAGCGGCGTGCGGAAGGGCGTACCCGCGTCGTGCCCCAGCACCTCCACGCCCGCCACGAGGCCACCGCGCGCGAGGTTCACGCCGGACTCGGCGGCCAGGTAGCGCGCCGCGTAGTCCAGCGGGCTTGCCCCGTGGTCGGTCTGCCGCGCCGCCTCGACCCGGTACACCCAGCGCATCCCCGGGCTCATCGCGGCGCCGCCCGCGAGGCTGGCCCCGAGCGTGGCGCACGCGTTCGCCCGCATCTCCGGGAAGTCGAGGAAGTAGGCGTAGGTGTTGAGCGTCCCGAGCGGCAGGCCCTCCCGGAGCGCGTGGAACAGGTGCGAGTCCATCCGCCAACGGCCTTGCGGGTGGGTGCGCCCCAACCCGCGATTCACCTGCCGGAGGTGAGCGTAAGTGAGGGTCGTGCCGGCCCACGTCCGGTCTTCGATCACCGCCGCGTCGAAGGTCTGCTGATTCTGCCGCCAGCTGCCGTCCCCGACGAAGCGCCCTTGGTCCAGGAACAGCCGCTGCCGCCCGAGCCGGACGAGGGTTTTCCCGAAGGTCCGGCCGAAGTGCAGCTGGTTGATCTCCGTGGAGTCCGGATCCCCGATCACGGCGCGACCGGCCGCGGCGGGGTTCAGGCCGGCCTGGCTGTAGCGGTCCCCGTCGGCGGCACCCACGCTCTCGAACTCGAGGCGGGCGGACCAACCCGCCCACGGCGCCGGAGCGAACCCCAAGCGCACGCGGGCGGTCAGCGCTTCCGCGCCCCGCAGGCTCGTCTGGGCCACGGCCTCGTGCCGCATCCGCACGTTCCACGTGACGGCGCCGGCGGCGACCGCCTCGGCCGGAACGAAGCAGGCGGCGAACAGGGTCACGAGGACGTGGGTGGGACGGGACGGGGGCATCAGGGGAAATCGCAGCGGCGCTGGCTGCGGGGCGCGGAGAGCGGAAGCCGGCCCCGGGCCCAAGGCAACCCCCGAAGCCGCGACGCGATGCCCCCTTCTGCTCAGGAGCCGCCCGCGGCGGTCCAGCGGCGCTGCGCCTCGGGATGGGTCGCACGCAGGATTTCCCCGATCGCGCGCCGCTCCTCCGCCGGCAGGTGGGCGTAACGTCCCCCGGTCTCCCCGTCCGCCAGCGCCGCCGCCAGTTGCGCGAACACCAGCTCCCGCAGCGGCTCGGGCAGCGCCGCGAACATCTCCGAGTAGATCAGGGGACTGCAGCGGTGGCGGAGCAGCCGCCCCTCGAGGTGGAGGTCGCGCAGGGAGCGGCCCGCCGCATCGCGGAGCGCGCCTTCCGCCCACGCGGCGCGGAAGGCCGGCGCGCCGATGATCCCCGCCGGCAGCGGCGCCTCGCCCCGGCAGAGCAGCCGGTCGACGATCTCCTGCGCCGATCCGCGGAAGACGCTACGCACACTGTCGAACGCCGGCTCGTCCGTCTCCGGCTCGCGGAACTGGCGCTGCAGCGAACGTTGGTAGGCAATCATCCGGCGGGTCGCGAAGGCGGCCCGGGTGAGGACATTCTGCAGGGCGGTCTGGTGCTCGAGCACGAGCAGCGCAACCACGTCGCTGGTGGGGGCGAGGTAGGGGCCCGCGTCGATCAGGCCGGAGAGGTCGCGGGGCCGCGCGGCGGCGGGCGTGAAGGCCAGCTCGCCACCCGCGTCAGCGGCGAAGGCGTTGCCGCGGTGCGGGGTCTCGCCGTGGTAACCGGTGACGTACCACCCGCCCCAGCGCTCGGGGAACGGCGTCTGGTCGTCGACCACGAGCGTACCGAAACGCAGCAGCGGCTCGCCGCTGGCGTCGGGGAAGACGGAACGAACGAACACGCCGGGCACGTCGCGCACGAAGGTGCCGCCGTGGCAGCTCAGGCATTCCGCGTCGCGCGCGAGCTTAACGGGCGCGCCCTCCCGGATCGGCGCCTCGAGGGTGTAGAACACGGGACCCAACCGCGGGTCCACCGCCGTGAGCTCGATCAGCCCACCGGGCACCCAGCCGACGTAGACCGTATCGGAGAAGTAGATCACCCGCGGCCGAGCGGGCCGGATGCGGCCCCGCTGGAGGCTGGTGCGCGAGAATACGGCCACCTGCGAGGCGACCGGCACCTGAAGTTCGCGCAGGACCGCCGCCAGCAGCGCGCGTTCGCCGCCCGGCCACGCGAAGTCCCCGCCGGCGATCCGCTGCTGGAGGGCCGCGACCGCATCCGCGGGCGTCGCCGCCGAGTAGGCGATGGGCGGCCGCTCGTAGTCGGGACCGCCCTGCCCCCGGGCCGCGTTCACGGCGCCTAGCGCGACAGCCGCGGCAAGCGCGCGGAGGACGGCGGCGGAGGCATTCATCGCGGCTCAGGCGGCCCCGACCAGCGGCGAGAAGTGCCGGGCCGCCACGAGCCCGCGGCGTAGCTCCGCCCGGAAATCAGGGTGCGCGATCGAGGCCAGCGCCTCGCCCCGCTCCCGCAACGTGCGCCCGTGCAAGTTCACCGCCCCGTACTCCGTGACCACCCAATGGACGTGCCCGCGCGTGGTGACCACGCCCGCACCCGGACTCAGCTCGACCACCAACCGCGAGATCCGGCCGCCCGCCGCCGTGGCCGGCAACGCGATCACCGGCTTGCCCCCGGGGGAAAGCGCCGCGCCGCGGATGAAATCCATCTGCCCGCCGATGCCCGAGTAGATCCGGTGCCCCAACGAGTCCGCACAGACCTGGCCGCTCAGGTCCACCTGCAGCGCCGAGTTCACCGCCACCACGCGCGGGTTCTGGCGGATCACCGCGGTGTCGTTCGTCCAGTCACACGGATAAAAAGCGACCAGCGGGTTGTCGTGGACGAAGTCGAAGAGCCGCCGGGTGCCGTTGACGAAGCTGGTGACGATCCGGCCCACGCCGACCTGCTTGCGGCGGTTCGTGACCGCGCCGGATTCGACCAGATCCACCACGCGGTCGGAGAACATCTCCGTGTGGATGCCGAGGTCCCTCTTGTCGTGGAGGCGGGACAACACCGCGTCCGGGATGCCGCCGATGCCGAGCTGCAGCGTGCTGCCGTCCTCGACCAGTCCGGCGACCAACTCGCCGATCCGGGCTTCGACGGCGGTCTCGGGCTCGGGGTGGTGCTCGCAAAGGGGGCGGTCCGTGGCCACAAACGCGTGGATCCGTTCGAGGGGCAACACGTTGTTGCCGTGGGTGCGCGGCATCTGCTCGTTGATCTCGGCCAGCACCACGCGCGCGGTCTCGATCGCGGCCTTGGCGGCATCGCAGGAGGTGCCCAGCGAACAGAGGCCGTGGCGATCAGGCGGCGAGACCTGAACCAGCGCGGCGTCGAGCGGCACTTGGCCCGAGAGGAAGAGGTCCGGGATGTCGGAGAGGAAGATCGGGATGAAGTCGGCGCGGTCGTCGGCGATCGCCTGGCGCAGGGGGGCGCCGGTGAAGAGGGAGACCGAGCGGAACTCGCGCTCGCGGCCCGGGGCGGCGAAGGGCGCGGGGCCGGCCGTATGCAAGTGGTAGAGGCGGACGTCGGCGAGGTCGCGGCGCGCGCAGAGCGCCTCGACGAGGGGCGCAGGGGTCGCGCACGCGCCGTGCACGAAGACGGAAGTGCCGCTGCGGACCGCCGCGACGACGTCGGCGGCCGGGACGGAGCGGGCTGGCCAGGACACGGGCATGAGGTGGAGGGAAAAGGAGTGACCGGGAAGGCGCCGCAGGGGAAGCCCCGACGGTGCGCGGAGGGTGCCAACTGCTGGGCGTTTCTTGCGCCGCGGCGCGGAGCGGTGGCAATTGGCTTCTATTGCCGGGCGCGGGCCGCCTAGGCTCGCTGGATGCTCTCCACGAGGAAACCGTTGCGCGTCGCCGTCGTCGGCGGCGGGATCACCGGGCTGACCGCCGCCTGGCAGATCCAACGGCTGGGCCACCGAGTCACCGTGCTCGAGGCCGGCGCGCGGGCGGGGGGCGTCGTCGGCGCGCAGCGGCTGGGGGCCTGGCTGCAGGAGCTGGGCCCGAACTCGCTGCTGGAGGGCTCGCCGGAGATCGCGGCCTTCGTGGACGACGTCGGCCTCGCGCCGCGGCGGCTCTACGCGGCGCCCGCGGCAAAGCAGCGCTACCTCGTCCGGGGCGGCCGCCCCGTGGCCCTGCCGACCTCGCCCGGGGCGTTCCTGCGCACCCCCCTCTTCTCCGCCGGCGCCAAGCTGCGCCTGATGCTGGAACCCTTCCGGCGGCGCGCGCCGGCCGATGCCGACGAGTCCCTGGCCGACTTTGTCCGGCGCCGTCTGGGGCGGGAGTTCCTCGATTACGCCATCAATCCCTTCGTGGCGGGCGTCTACGCCGGCGACCCGGAAAGGCTGTCCGTGCGGCACGCCTTTCCCCGGCTGCACGCGCTCGAGCAGGAACACGGCTCCCTGCTGCTCGGCGCGCTCCGGCGGCGCAACCCCAGCGGCGGGCCGAAGGGCCGCATCTTCTCCTTCCCCGAGGGCCTCGGCGAAATCCCGCGCGCGCTCCAGGCCAGGCTCCTCGACCCGGTCCTGCTGCGCACCCGCGTCACCGCGCTCCGGCGCGCCGGCGCCGGCTGGCGGCTCACCCTCGACCAACGAGGGACGCTAGGGGAGGCGGAGTTCGACCTCGTGGTCTGCGCGCTGCCCGCCGACGCGCTCGCCGCCCTCGAATTCCCCGAGCTCGCCCCGGACGCCGGCCTACGGCTCCTCGCCGAGATCCCCCACCCGGCCGTCGTGTCGGTGTTCACTGGCCACCGACGCGAGGATGTGACCCACCCGCTGGACGGCTTCGGCCTGCTGATGCCGGCGGTCGAGGGCGGGCGGATCCTCGGCACCCTGTTCTCGAGCACGCTCTTCCCCGGCCGCGCTCCGGAGGGGCACGTGGCCCTCACGACTTTCGTTGGCGGGACCCGCCAGCCGGAACTGGCCGCGCTCGACGACGCAGCCCTTGCCACCCTTGTGCGCGAGGAACTCGGCCGGCTGCTGGGCGTCGGCGGTACGCCCGCGATCTTCCGCGTGCAGCGCTGGCCGCGGGCGATCCCGCAGTACGCGCCCGGTCACGAACGTTTCCTCACGGCCATCGGGCGGCTTGAGGCCGCGGCGCCGGGCGTCTTCGTGGGCGGAAATTGCCGCGACGGGATCTCCCTCCCGAACTGCATCGCGGCCGGCTACCGGCTCGCCGCGGCGGTGCGCCGGCACACCGAGGTTTGAACGGCGGTCGGCGCGGACGGCGTTAGATCGCCGGCGCGTGGCGGCCGGGCGCCGCGGTAAACAGCGGGTCGAAACGCATCGCGATCACGCGGAGCAGGGGCTGGCCAACGGGGGTGACCTCGAGGCCTCCGGCCACGAGCCGCACGAGACCGTCCGCGCGGAGGTCCTCCAGTCCGGCCAGTTCCGCGGCGTAGGCGGTGGTGAAATCCAGGCCCAGCTCGCGGGAGAGCGCAGCGTAATCGAGGCGTCGGTCGCACATCAGCCGCAGGATGATCGTGCGGCGGCGGCGTTCCTCCGCACCCAGCCGGAGTCCGCGCTCAATCGGCAGGGCGCCGGCCTCCAACGCCGCCCGCCACGCCGCGAGGTCCCGATGATTCTGGCGGTAGGTGTCCGCGGTGGCGGAGATCGCCGATAGGCCGAACCCGTACAACGAGGCGTCGGCACAGGTCGTGTAGCCCTGGAAGTTGCGGTGCAGCGTGCCGGCACGCTGCGCCACCGCCAGCGCGTCGCCGGGCCGCGCAAAGTGGTCCAGGCCGATGTCGACGAAGCCCGCCGCCGTCAGACACTCGTGCGCGACCGCGAACATCGCGAGCTTCTCCTCCGCGGAGGGCAACGGGGACTGTTGCTCAAGGATCTTTTGCGCGGGCTTGAGCCACGGCACGTGGGCGTAGCTGAACACGGAGAGGCGGTCCGGACCGAGGGCGAGCACCTCCCTAAGGGTGCGGGCAAACCCAGCGGCGTGCTGGTACGGCAGCCCAAAGATGAGGTCGATGTTGATCGAGCCGAAGCCCGCAGCGCGGAGCCACGCGCAAGCCTGCCGGTTGAGCTCCACCGGCTGCACCCGGTGGATCGCGAGCTGCACGCGGGGATCCGTGTCCTGCACGCCCAGCGAGGCCCGGTTCGCGCCGATGTCTCGCAGCGCAGACACGTGCGCCGCTGTGAGCCGCCGGGGATCGACCTCCACGCTGAACTCCACCTCCGGCGCGAGGCGGAACGCGCCGTGGATCAGCTCGCCCAGGCGCCGCAGCTGCTCCGGAGGCAAAAAGGTCGGGGTGCCGCCCCCGAGGTGCACCTGCGTGACCGGGCGCGTGACGTCCATCCACTCCGCGGTGAGGCGCACTTCGCGGGCGAGGGCGTCCACATACTCGGCGGCCGCGTCGCGCCGGCGCGTAATCACGGTATTGCAGCCGCAGAACCAGCAGCGGGTCTCGCAGAACGGCAGGTGGAAGTAGAGCGAGAGGGGGCCCGCACCCGGGACGTTGTCCGCGCGCAGGGCCCCTTCCGGATCCAGCGCCGCGAGGTCGGCTGAGAACTGCGTGGCCGGAGGGTAAGACGTGTAGCGCGGGCCGGGGACCGAATACTTGCGGATTAGGTCCAGCGCGAGCGGCGCGGGCCGCGGGGCGGGAGCGGGGGCGGTCTCGGAGGGCAGGATCATACGTGGGACTCCACGCCGAGGATGGCACGGCGGGCCCGCGAGGACTGCGCGCCGTTTGGCGGCGTCCGCGCGGCGCTTGCGATCCGGTCAACGCGCCGCCGCCTCGCGCCGCTCGGCTGCGACGCGGCTGAAGCGGGTCCACGGGAGCGCCCGCAGCCTTGCCGCGGGGATGCGCGCCCCAGTGTCCTCGCAGATCCCGTAGCGGCCCTCGCGGAGGCGGAGGAGGGCGGCCTCGATCTCGGCGAGCGCGGACTCCTCGTGGGCTAGTTCGGCGCGCAGGTCCCGGAGCTCTAATTCGCCCTCCGTGAAGTCGACTGCGTCGGCGCCGCCCCGCTCGTGCGGCAGGCGGGTCTCCGCGGTGTGCTCCCGCCGCGCCGCCAGCAGGCCGGCGTGGAGACGGGTGAGGGTGCGATGGTGCCAGGCCCACTTGGGCAGGTAAATCGGGGCGGGGGTCTTCATAGCAACGCCCACCCTACGCCGCGGACGCAGGAACGCTGCGCGCCGCTTGGCCATCATCCCGCGCCGCTTGCGCGACGCGCCGGGGCCGGCGGAGCGCAGTGAACAGCAGGGCCCCGTGGAGGAGCGTGAAACCCGCGAGGGGCCACGCCGCCGCGCCCTGCCCTCCGTACTGGTGCAGGCCGACCCCCAGGAGATTCACGCCAAACCAGCTCCACGCGGTGACGATGTTACCCCCGACCGCGAGCACGGCGCAGCCGCGCAGGCCCGCGAGCCCAGCGGCGCGGGCGTGGAGCAGCAGCGCGTTCCAGAGTACGAGAAGCAGCGCGCCGTTCTCCTTCGGATCCCAGCCCCAGAAGCGGCCCCAGGCTTGGTCGGCCCAGACGCCCCCGAGGAACGTGCCGAGGACGTTGGCGCCCAGCGCCAGGCCCGTCAGCGCGACCAGCGGGCGGTGTAACGACTCGTCCGGCCCGCGGTCGCGGCGGACAAGGTTCTGGAGCAGCGTGGCGATCCCGAGGGCGCCAGCCAGCAGGGTCGCCGCGTAGCCGGCGGACATCGCCACGACGTGGGTCGCCAGCCAGAGATTGGCGTCCAGCACCGCGCGCATCACCTCAAGGGTATCGCCCGCCAGCGCGAGGTGGTGGGCGATCACGAGGCAGCCCGCGCCCAGCACCCCCGCCAGCGCGGCCCCGAGGCCATCGCGCCGGCGTCGCTCGAGCCCGAGGGAAATCGCAACCGTGATCCAGCCCACGAACAGGGCGGAGGAATGCAGGTTCGTGACGGGGGGCCGCCGTTCCAGCCACATCCGTGCGGTAAGGCCCCCGGTGAGCAGCAGGAAGGCGAGGATCGCGGCCGCGTAAGCCGCAGCGGCGGCGGCTCCACCGGGATGACGCCACGCCACCGCAGCCAGGACCACCGCGAGCGCGCAGAGCACCACGGCAGCATCAAACGGAGCGGCGGCGTTTAACCGGGCCTCAAAGGCCACCCGCCGCTCCCGCACCGGGTCCGCGGCCTGCACGGCGGCCGCGGCGGAGCGGACCGCCGCGTTGAAGGCGGCCGCGTCCTGATGCCGCCACGCCCGGCCGATCGCCACGTGGGCGGCGGCGAGGGGATCGACGCGCCCGGTGGCGAGGGTCTCGCGCCACGCGGCGCCGAGGCTGCGCCAGCCCCCGCCCGCGGCGCCCGGCGGCACGAGGCGGAGCACGGCGTGCTCGTCCATCACGAGCAGCGCACGCGCCACTCCCGGCGCGGGGTTTTGCGCGGCGGCGGATCCCCGGACGTGGAGCTCGTCGAGCAGGCCCGGATCCCCGGGGGCCGCCGCGCTCGCCGCGAGGCCACGGTGCCAGCGCACGCCGTCCCGCAGGCGCACCACCGCCTCCTCAAACGCGGAACGCTCCGCGCGCGGCACGTCGGCGGCGCGCCGCGCCGCCGCCTCCAGGTCGGACAGGCGTTCGCGGAAGGCGGCCAACGACAGCCGAGACTCCCCCGGTAAGGGCAGGCCGAGTAGACCGCGCAACTCCGGATGCGCCACCGCGAACACTGGCAATTGTTCCGCCCGCTCCGGGCGATGGAGCACGTCCAGCAGCCAAGCCGCGGGCAGTACCGACGCGCCGTCCGGGGCGCGGAGCCCCTGCCGGCCCTGCAGCAGCAGCAGCGACGAACGGGCCACGGTGTCGAGTGGCTTCTCGCGCCCCCGCTCAAGGACGGGCAATCTCGCCCACGCCGCGAAGTCGAAGCCGCCGGGCGCGGCGGCAGGACGCAGGTTCCACGCGCCGAGCGCGACGCCACCCAGGAGGATCCAAACGAGGGTCCGTCCCGCCCGACGCGGGCATTCCACCGAGGTGGAGGCACGCGGCGCGGGGCGGCGGAGGCGGGCGAACGCGGTGAGTCCCAGCCCACTGGCGAGGAGCGCACCGGCGGCGTAAGGGACCCAGCCCGCCGGATCACGGACCACCTGCAGGATCACGCCGCGGCCCGCCGGATCGGGACCATCGAGGTAAAAGGTGAGCCCCGCGTGCCGCAGCGGGGCATTGGGGGCGAGGACGACCTCGCGGTCCTCTCCCGCCCCTCCGGGGCGCAGACGAAGCCGGGCCCGGCTCGCCCGCTCGATCCGGGTCCCCTCGTGCCACTCGCGCTCGAAGGCGCCCAGCGTGAGCGCCCACGACTGGGAAACTCCCTGCGGCTGGAATCCGATCGCCCAAGCGCGGCCGCCGGAAACGAAGGTCCGCGGCTCCCCGAAGGTCGTCGAGACGACCAGTTCGCGGGACTCGCCATCGGCGCCCGCCAGGGCCAGCCGCA
This sequence comes from Opitutaceae bacterium, assembly GCA_044370095.1. Classification (GTDB taxonomy): domain Bacteria; phylum Verrucomicrobiota; class Verrucomicrobiia; order Opitutales; family Opitutaceae; genus ER46. The sequence goes on from JBILWD010000025.1 coordinate 14,355, forward strand.
CCGCCGGATGGTGGCGTTCCCCGGGGCCGCGGCCCGGCGGGGCGGCCGCGAGGTCCGGCTCGCGGCCGGGACCCCGGCTCACCAGTCGCGCGTGCGGCGCGAACGCGAGGACCCGCGCCACGAAGGGCAGGCCCGGCGCGTTCAGTTCCCGCCCGGGAAGTAATTCCGCGAACGGACGCACCAGCACCGCCGGCGCGCGCGGGTCCGCGGCGTCGGCCAGCGCGAGTTCCAGCTCCCCCGGGATCTCGAGCCGCGCCGCCGGCTCCCCGGGGTTGAGGCGCAACCGGTATTCCGTGCGCAGCAGCCCGGAGAGCACGGCGCCGCCGAGGAGCAGGAGCACGCCGAGATGGACGGCCAGCAGGCCCGCATCCCCGCGGCCGCGCACTCGCGCGGCCGCGGCGCCCAGATTGAGGAGCAACAGGAACCCGAGCGTGCGGCCTCCGGGGAAGACGGGCACGGCCAGCCCGCCGGCACGGACGTGCACAACCCAAGCGTGGAAGTACTCGGCCTGCACTGACCAGAGGCCCTGCCGCGCCTGCGCCAGCGTCCCAGCCACCACCAGCAGGGCCGCCGCGGCGAGGAGCCCGACGGTCAGCCGCAGCGAGCCCAGCGCAGCCAAGGGGCGCGGCGGGACCGGTGGGGACTCGCGTCGGGCAGTCATCCGTGCCCCCAGCGTCGCAGCCGGTGGCGCGGCCGGCTCCGCGCGACTTGCGCAGGGCTGCGCGGCGCTTGGGAACTCGGGTGGGCTCCGCCGCGCGCAAGCCCTGCGGCCAAGAAGCCAACCCGTGCACAGCAGGATCTCCCCGTTTCCGGCACGATGCCCTCAAGCCAACTTCCCACCCACGATGAAGCACGATCTCAAGACCCTCCTCTTCGGTGCCCTCGCCGCGCTCGGCGCCGCCCTCGCCCTCGCCGCCCCCGCGGCGGAGAACTGGGAGAACCACTGCGCGAAATGCCACGGCGCCGACGGCAAGGGCCAGACCAAGGCCGGCCGCAAGCTGCAGGTGAAGGACTACACGTCCGCCGCGGAGCAGGCGAAGTTCACCGATGCCGACGCGATCCGCGCCACCGCCGAAGGCGTGAAGGACCCGGCCGGAAAGGAACGGATGAAAGGCTTCAAGGACGAGCTCTCACCCAAGGAGATCGAGGAGCTGGTGGCGCACGTGCGGACGTTCAAATCGTAACGCCGCGCTGACGCTCCGCACCCAGAGCCGCTATGCCCGAGCCTGTGCCCCCTACGCCCCCGCCGCCCACGGCGCCGCGGCCGCGCTCGCACTTCAACAACTGGATCAGCGCGATCGGCGGGGTCATCGCCCTCGGCGCGCTGTTCTCGTTCGCGCTGCTGGTCTGGATGGACTTCACCCAAGGCGACAAGAACCCGTACCTCGGGATCTTCACCTACCTCGTCGCGCCGGCATTCCTGATCCTCGGCCTTGGGCTGGCCCTCTTCGGCGCCTGGGCGCAGCGGCGGTGGGCCCTCCGCCACGCGAACGCCCCGGATCGCTGGCGGCTGGACTTCCACCGCCCAGCCCAGCGCCGCGGCCTCGCCGCCCTCGCCGCCGGCGCCGTGGGCTTCATCATCCTCAGCGCCTTCGGCAGCTACCAGACCTTCCACTACGCGGAGTCGAACGCGTTCTGCGGTCAGGTCTGCCACGAGGCGATGAACCCCGAGTGGGTCACGTACCAGCGGGGGGCGCACGCGCGCGTCGCCTGCGTCGAGTGCCACGTCGGCGCGGGAGCCGAGTGGTTCATCAAGGCCAAACTCAACGGGGCCCACCAGCTGCTGACCTACACCCTCGACACCTACGAGCGGCCGATCGCGACCCCGGTCCGCAACCTCCGTCCGGCGCAGGACACCTGCGAGCAGTGCCACTGGCCCGAGAAGTTCTCCGGCAACGTCGAGCGCGTGTTCAACCACTACCTCTCCGACCGCCGGAACAGCGCCTACACGGCCCGCTTCCTAATGCACGTGAACACCAACGTCCCCGGGCACCCGCCCGGCGGAATCCACTGGCACATCAGCCGCGACGAGCGCGTCGAGTACTACGCCACCGACGAGCAGCGGCAGAACATCCCGTGGATGCGGGTCATCAACCAGCGCGACGGAACCACACGGGTGTTCCGCACCGACGAATTCAAGGGCGAGCCGCCCGTGGACCAAATCCGGGTGATGGACTGCATCGATTGCCACAACCGCCCGGCCCACGCCTTCCCGACCGCCAACGACGCGGTCGAGGCGGCCCTCCACGCGGGCACGCTCACGCGGGAGCTCCCCAACATCAAGCGGGTCGCCGTCCAGGCGATGACCCAGCCGGCAATCACGCAGGACGCGGAGGCGCCACAGCGGATCGCCGACTTCCTCCGCGCCAAGTACGCCGAGGAGGCCCAGCGCGCGGCGGTCCCCGGGGCGATCGCGGCGGTGCAGGAGATCCACGCGCGGACGATGTTTCCCGAGCGCAAGGCCGACTGGCGCGTGTACCCAGACAACATCGGTCACAAGGACTGGCCCGGCTGCTTCCGGTGCCACGACGACAAGCACCAGGACGCGCAGGGCCGCAAGGTGCGGGCGAGCGACTGCAGCTCCTGCCACACGCTGCTCGCTCAAGGCAGCGGCCCGCAGCTGGAGCTGCTCAATGCGCGGGGACTGGACTTCAAGCACCCCGGCGGCGACCTCGACCCGGAGCTCTCGTGCGTGGACTGCCACAACGGCGGCGTCCAGAAGTGAGCGGCGCGCCTACTCCACGACAAACCGGAAGCCGATCTCGGGGGAGCGCGTGGACTTGGGCACTTGGACCAGCGGCAACTCCGCGGCGCCCTCGGGCGTGAGGTAACTGCCGCCCGCGGCGCGGGCCTGCGGCTCATCGCCCGCGGCCAGCCACTCCGCCACGTTGCCGAGGAGGTCGCTGAACTCCGGTATTCCGCTCCTCACCTCGGGTACGGCCCGCGTCAGGGCGAGCCCCTTGCCGGCGAGGCGGGGCGCGCCCCGCTGTTCCCGGAGCGCGGCGCGGTGCTCGGCCTCGTCAGGCAGGCGGACGGTCCGCCCCAGCACCAGCGAGGCCCGCAGGCAGAACTCGACCGCCTCGGTCCAGCTCACGCTCTCGACGGGGAAGAACGGACCCTGGCGCTGGCTGGGGTTGTGGTTCATCACGCGCTCGTAGAGGCGCTGGGGCACCTCGGAGGCCAGCAGGCGGCGGTCCGGCGCGCCGGGTAGCGGGGCGAGCCGCTCAAGCAGGCCGTCCTGGAGGGCGGTGAGCTCGGCGGCGGGACGGTCGAGGAAGACGAGGCGGCGGCGGAGCTCGGGGTCGAGGCGGCGGCTGAGGGGAAACTCGGCGCGGGCGGCGTCGAGGCGAGCGAGCGCGGCGCGCACGGCGGCGACGGCGACGGGGAAGCGCCGCTCCCGCAGGGCGGCAGCGGCGGCGCCCGCCTCCCGGGCAGCCTCGGCCACCACCGCGGCGGAGGCGGCGCCCTGCCAGCGGGCGTCGAGTTCCGCGGGCAGGTCCCTCGCCGCGAGGCGGCTGCGGGGAAAGGCGGTGTTGAGCTCCGCCTGCGCGTCACGGGCAGCGGACCACAGGGGCGTGGCGGCGGCGAAGTCGCCCCGGCCCTCGGCGGCCTCCGCCTGCGCCCGCAGGCCGGCCATGCGCTCGCCGAGCGGCTGGGCCTCGATCGTGGCGAGGGCCGTGGTGATCCGTTCGAGGGCGCCCCAGTCGACGTAACGGGAGGTGGGCTCGCGCTCGTGGATCGCCTGCTGTGCCTCACGCCACGCGCCATAGGCGCGGGTGGCGGCTGCCCAGTCGCGCGCAGCCTCGGCGGCCTCGGCGTCGCGCCGCGCCGCGAGGACCTGTTGGCGGAGCCCCAGCAGGACGGGATCCTCGGGGGGCGGCGGCGGGACGCCGCGCGGGCCGGCGGCGGGAAGATCCGTCACCGGCGCGGGCGCGATCCGGGCGGGCTCGGGGAAGGCGGGGGCCGTGGTGGCGACCGCCGGGGGCCGCCGGGGCTGGTCGCGCCGCAGCCAGAACAGCAGCACGCCGGTGAAGACCAGCAGGAGCAGCGCGGCGAGCGGGCCGACGAACGGCGCGAAGCGTTCCCACCATTCGCCGCGCTCGCGGAGGGCGGAGTTGCGGACGGACTCCCGCGCGTCCGACAGCGAGGTGCGTTTCTCGAAGCCGGGCGGGGTCACGGGGTGGCGGCGGAGGACTGCAGCGCGCTCCGCAGGCGGGCGATCAGCTCGTTGTCGGCCGGGCGTTGGAGGCGCAGCAGGACCTCCTCGAGGAGGGCGCGGGGCGGGCGCGCCTGGGTCAGCACCTTCTCGAGGGCGGCGGTCAGGGCGGCGCGATCGCCCGCCTCGAGCTCGAAGCGCACCAGCTCGGCGCGCGAGTCCTCGTTGAGGGAGTCGATCTCGCAGATCCGGCGCAGCAGCGGCAGGGCGGCCGCCGCGCCACCGGCGCGCCGGACCTCGCGGGCGACGAGCAACCCTTCCCAGCCCAGGGGCGGGAAACGGTCGGCGAGCTGCTTCAGCTCGGTGGCGCCCTCGAGCCGCTGGCCGGCGCCGAAGAGCGCAGCCGCGCGCAGGCCGGCCCACAAGGGAGGCCGCGGGACCACGGGCGCGGGCGCCTCCGCCGCGTCGCCGGCGGTCGCCGCGCCGGCCTTCGTACCCTCGCCGGCCTTCGCGCCATCGCCGGCGGGAACCTTCGCCGCCACCGGGGCGGGCGCGGGCCGGGCTGGGCGTTCGGGCGGGAGGAGGATCTCGAGGGCGCGCGGATAGTTGCCCGCCAACACCGCCGAAAGCCCCTGAAACATCCGGACGGCCTCGACGCGGTAGCCTTTCTCCTGGGCGAGGGCCATCACGCGCTCGAGGAGGGGCTCGTCGCCGATCTGGGCGGCGAAGCGGGCGAGCATCAGGATGGCCACCTGATCGCCGCCGAACATCGCGAGGTAGGAGGTGACCTCGCGCTCGCGGGCGGCCTGCTCGTTGGTGTCGATGTAGCCCTGCAGCAGGTCGAGGCGCGGACCGGCCGAGCGCGGGTCGTTGAACTGGCGCAGGAGGGCGAAGCGGCGCGCGGGCTCATACTTTCCGGCGCGGCGGTTGAGGCGGACGAGCTCGGCATACAGCTCGTCGCGCTTGCCGAAGCGGCCGATCTCGCGCTCGAGGCGCTGCAGCGCGGCGTCCTCCCTGCCCCGCTCCCACTCGCAGCGGGCCAGCACGATCTGCCCCTCGAGGGAGTTCTGGAGGCCCCACGCGTTGATCACCTCCTCGGCCTCACCGAAGCGGCCGTAATCGAAGTGCACCATCGCCTCCTGCAGGGCGATGAACTGGTGGGCGAGGTTGCCGTCGGGCACGACGGGCAGCATCCGCCGGGTGAGCTCGAGGATGCGCGTGAGCTGGCGGGCCTCGCGCATCCAGCCGAAGGTGAGCACCAGGTAGTCGAGATCGGGATCGTACGGCAGGCCGTCCGCCAGCACGTCGATGGCCCGCTGCGGCAGGCCGAAAATCTGGGCGAGCTGCGTGGCCACGGTACGGCGCACGGTCAGGTCGGTGCGGGCGTGGCGGAGGCCCGCGAGGAGGAGCTCGCGGCCGGCGAGGTAGTTCTTGCCCTCGATCTCGGCCACCCCGCGCGCGGCATAAAAGCGGCCGAGGGAGAGGCGGAAGGTATCCATCCGCACCGGCATAAAGGCGACCTGCCAGTAGGGCGCCGATTCCCACCCGCGCTGGTAACGGAGCAGCGACCAGATGGCGGCCGCCCCTAGGAGCCAGGCGGCGACCGCGGACACGCCGAGGAAGATCGCCAGCCGCCGCCAATAGAAATGGTAGAACGCCCCGTCGGACGTGCCGAGGCGCACCCACAGCTTGAAGCGGTGGGCGCGGTCGTTGGGATCGAAGATCTTCGCCTCTGCGCGCTCGATGGCCATTGGGTTGGGAACCACGGCGCGCCCGA
>JBILWD010000202.1:0-6957 GCA_044370095.1 Opitutaceae bacterium
GTACACCACGCCGCGCGAGCTGACGCCCTTCGATCCGGAACGGGAGGGGTTCGGGCCGCTGACGATTGACCTGACCCCGCGGGTCGCCGCCACGGTGGCGGCCGGCATCGCGAGTGCGGAGGAGGGCGCGCGCCTCGCACAGCTGTTCGCCTGCACCGCCTGCCACGGCGCGGGCCAGGACCTCGCGGTCGCGCGCTCCGGTCCGCCCTGGCAGGGCCTGTACGGCAGCGAGCGGACCGTCTACGTCGGCGGTAAGGCCGTGAAGCTGAGGATCGACGAGGCCTACCTGCGCGAGTCGATCCTCGACCCCACGGCGAAGCTAGCGGGGGGCTTCGAGAAGGGCGAGTACGCGATGGCCAGCTTCGCGGGCGTGCTCTCGGACACGCAGGTCGAATCGCTCATCCTGCACATCAAGACGCTGCGCTGAACCCGCGGCGCGGGGCCGTTCAGCGCGGCGCCGGGGCGGTCGTGGCCGGCGGATCCTCGTTCGGCGTGCCGCGCCAGCGCGGGGCCGCGTTACCTCGGTCCCACACCTCCCAGCGGGCGCGCAAGTCCGCCACCACCGCCGGTTGGGCGGCGGCGAGGTCCCGGGTTTCCCCCGGATCGGCGGCGAGGTCGTAGAGTTGCCAGCCGCTGTTGGCCTTCGCCTCAAAGTCCCGCCAATCGACCAGCTTCCAGCGCCCTTGGCGCACCGCCCGCTGCGGCCCGAACCGCCAGAACAGCGCGTCTCGAACGGGCGCCGCCACCTCGCCGGCCAGCACCGGTAACAGGTTGACGCCGTCGAGGGGACCCTCGGGTGCGACGCCCGCCGCAGCGAGGGCGGTCGGCGCGAGGTCGAGCGCGGAGACGGGCGCGGCGCAGGTCGTCCCCGCCGGCAGTCGGCCGGGCCACGCGGCGAGGAACGGCACGCGGATCCCGCCCTCGAGCATCTGGCCCTTGTCGCCCCGCAACGGCGCGTTGCGCCCCGTGTTGTAGGCGAAGAAGGGTTTCCGGCCGGCACCGCCGTTGTCGCTCAGGAAGAAAATCAGCGTGTCGCGGTCGCGCCCGGTCGCGCGCAGGTGCGCGGTGAGGCGGCCGACCGCGTCATCGAGTCCGAGGAGCAGGGAGAGGTAGCCGCGGCGGGCCGGGTCCTGCACCGCGGCCGGGAGCCGCGCGAGCGTTTCGGGCGCGATCTCCAGCGGGGTGTGGACCGCGTTGTAGGACAGGAACAGGAACCACGGCCGGCTCGCGTGGCGGTCGATGAAGCGCAACGCCTCGGTGGTGAAAAGCTCCGTGGTGTGGCCCGCGACGCGCTGCGGCTCACGGCCGCGGTGGATCAGGTTGAGCGACTGGGCGGGGCCGAACTTGGGCGCGGCGTCGGTGCGGAGCTGGAAGTTATGGGCGCCCACCAGGAACCCGTAGAACTCGTCGAAGCCGCGGGACTGCGGGTGATGCTGGGGACTGAAGCCGAGGTGCCACTTGCCCACCAGGCCGGTCGCGTAACCGGCGCCGCGCAGGCGGTCGGCGAGGGTCCGCTCGCCGAGGGGCAGGCCAAGCTCCTCCGGCGCGCCGACGTGCGGGTTGAACTCGTGGCCGAAGCGGGTCTGGTAGCGCCCGGTGAGGAAGCCGGCCCGCGAGGGGCTGCAGTAGGGTGCAGTGACGTAGCCGTTGGTGCAGCGCACGCCGGCGCGGGCCAAGGCGTCCAGATGCGGGGTCGGAACCTCGGCGCCACCCTGTACGCCGAGATCCGCATAGCCGAGATCGTCGACCATAATCACGAGGACGTTCGGCCGGGGCGCGGGGGCCGCGACCAGCGGCACGGCGAACAGGGCGAGGAGCAGCAGGCGGCGGCGGGGCATAAGGTCAGGGACGCCACCCGGCCAAGTCAGCCCTTGGGCCGGCGGCGTTGCAGGTCTTCGCGGGCGGCCTCGAGGCGGGCGCGCTCCGCCACGGTCAGGCTGTGGATTCCGGACTGGGCGATTTTGTCGAGGAGCGCGTCGACCTCGGCCATGGGGGCGGCGACGGGCGGGGTGGTTCCCGAACTCCGGGCGGTGCCGGCTCGAGCGGCGACCGGCACGGGCGCAGCACGGGTCGCGGTCGCGGGGGCCGGGCGCGACAGGCGGAAGCGGGGGAAACGCGGGAAGCTCCAGCGGCCTTGGTGGTGCCGGATGAACGCGAACGCGAAGCCAGAGGTGGCGACGAGCTCGAGTAGACGCACGCCGTCGCGGGCGCCCAGCGCCATCAGCGCGCCCAAAGCCAGCAACCCCCAGGCGACCCAGCGGGCCAGCAGGTTGAACAGGAGCGGCGCGTCCGGAAACAGCGTGGCGAACGCGATGAAGACGGCGAAGGACCCGGTCCCGCCCGCGAAATTGGCGGGGAGCACGGGCGCGAGCGCGGAGAAGAGCAGCGGCCGGACCAGGTACAGGCCGGCGTAGAGCCGCAGGAAGTCCCGGCGCCCGAGGAACCGTTCCACCTCGCGCCCGAACCAGACCAGCATCAGCAACTCGATCGCCAGCCCAAGCGAGGGCGGGTTCAGCAGCCCGTAGGTGAGCACCCGCCAAAGCTCGCCCCGCCAGACCGCCTCCCCGCTGAAGGACAACAGCGCGAACACCCCGTCCGCGCGCGCGAACTGCAGCGCGGTCGTGACGAGCATCGACACGACCAGCGCGGCGACCAGCAGGTGCACCGCGTGCACGGGATGCCCGCGCCACCAAGTGACGGGACCGTGCTCCTCTGGACTCTCGAAGCCGTGACGACTCATCGCGCTCGCGTGACGATGCGTTGCCCCCGGGAGCTGGCAAGCCGCGATGGCGGCCGGCCCGGGACCCTTCAAACGCCGAAGCCGGGACGGTACTCCTTGGTGAGGAAGGCGTTCGCGGCCGGGACGTTCGTGACCTCGCGGCGGACGCCATCCCACTCGAGGCGGCGGCGAGCGCGGAGGGCGACGTTGCTCAGCAGCACCATCTCGGTGAGCCGCGCCGAGTAGGCGAAGTCGGCCCCCGCCGCGGGCCCGCCCTTGCAGGCCCGGAGCCACTCCGCGAAGTGATTGCCTCCGGGGATGCGCGGGATCGTCCGCGGGGGGAGCGCGCCGGCTTGTTCCTGCATCCGCGACTCCGGCAGCAGCCGGAGCGTGAAGTAATTCGGGTCCGCGATGGCGGCAGCGCGCGTGCCGAGGATGAGAGTCGCGTTCTCCGGGAGCTTGCGGCCGGCCTCGAACGCCGGCGGCAACGGCGGCGTCAGGCGCCCGTCGTACCAGCACCATTTCAACGGCGGGCGCTGGCCGCGCGCGGGAAACTCGTAGGTGACGACCGAAGCCGTCGGCGCGCTGACCTCGGTCTGGCCGGCGGAGACGGCCTCGATCGCGGTGGGAGCCGGGAGATCGAGCGCCCAGAAGCCGCCGTCCATCATATGGCAGCCCATATCCCCGAGAGCTCCGGTGCCGAAATCCCAGAACCCGCGCCAGGCGAAGGGCAGGTACATCGGATCGTAGGCCCGGGCGGGGGCGACGCCGAGCCAGAGGTCCCAGTCGAGCCCGGTGGGCACGACGGGACGCAGCTTGCTGTGGTCGGGCGCCTTCACGCCCTGCGGCCAGATCGGCCGGTCCGTCCACGAGTGGATCTCCCGCACCTCGCCGAGGATGCCCGCGTCGTACCATTCCTTGAGCAGGCGCATCCCCTCGCCGGCGTGACCCTGGTTGCCCATCTGGGTGGCCACCTTCCGCTCCCGCGCCACCCGGGCCAGCTCGTGCACCTCACGGATGGTGTGCGCCATCGGCTTCTCGACGAACACGTGCTTGCCCAGCGACATCGCCGCCAGCGCGATCGGGTAATGCGTATGGTCGGGCGTCGAGATCGTGACCGCGTCGATCTGCGAGCCGAGCCGGTCGAGCATCACCCGGTAATCCTGGAAGAACGGCACGCCGGGGTGCGCCTTCACGGTGCGGGCGGACCGCGCCTCGTCGACATCGCACAGCGCAACCAGGTTCTCCTCCTTCATCGCGGCCACCGCCGCGGCGCCACGGCCGCCGACGCCGACGCAAGCCACGTTCAACCGCGCCGCGGGCGAGGCCCCGCCTTGGCTCCGCAGCACGGCAGGGAAAGCGAGCGCGCCGGAGGCGGCGGCGAGGAAGGAACGGCGCGCGAGCGGGGCAGCAGGGGCGGGCGTCATCCCCGCACGCTGGCCGCAGCGGACCCGCGCGTCCAGCCCGGCCGCCCCGGCCGCCGCGCGCCGGCTCAGGCCGCGAGGGGCCGGCGCTCCGTGCGCCACGCCAGCCCGCGCTGGGCCAACTGCACCCGCAGCCGGGCCGCCACCGCGTCCCAGCGCGCCGGCGTCTCCACCACCCGCCACTCCTCCCGCAGCCGGCGCAACAGCGTCTCCGGCAGGACCATCACCCCGTAGCAACGACGATTGTTCGAGTTCATAGGCGCAGCTTAGCAGAGGGGTGGGTCACACGCTGTCCCACGGTGTCCCCGATTTTGGGGATAAGCGGGGCTGGGACCGCGCCCGCGCCGCGACACGCTCGCCACCGCAACCTATGAAAAACACCTCCTCCCGCTTCCCCGCCCCCTCGGGCGGCCAATCCCGCGCTGGCGGCTCCGGCCAGGCGCCCCTCCGTGTGCTCCGCCTCGGCCGCGTCAAGGCCAGCATCTGGGAAAACGCCGCCGAGGACCGCCCCTACTACAGCGTAAAGTTCACGCGCACCTACGTGGATGAGCAGAAGCAGTTCAAGGACAGCGACAGCTTCGGCCGCGACGAGCTGCTCCTCCTCGCGAAGCTCGCCGACCTCGCCCACACGTTCGTCTGCGACCAGGCCGCCGCCAACGCGCGCCCGCAAGAATCCGCCGCCTAGCTCCGCGCCCGCGGGACCGCTCAACCGCCCGTGGCGCCGCCCTTCAGGTAGGCCAGCAGCGCGGACAGCTCGGCCGGGCTCATCGTCTGCTCGAGGCCGTCCGGCATCAGCGACACGCCCGAGGCCGTGAGGCCCGCCAGGTTGCGGCGCAGGACAATCTCCTCCGCGCCCGCCGCGGTACGGAGGGTCACGCTGACCTCGGTTTCCGCGACCACCCAGCCCGTCACGCTCCGGTCATCGGTGGTAGTGACGGTCACCGCCTGGTAGGCCGGCGCCACCTCGTAGTTCGGCACCAGAATGTGCAGCAGGAGGGCATCGGCGGGCTGGTTGCCGACCCCGGTCAGGTCCGGCCCGACCTTGCCGCCGACCCCGTTGAAGCTGTGGCACGCCGAGCAGGCGCGCGCGAACGGGGCCGCGCCGGCGGCCACGGCGGCCCGCGGGTCCAGGCTCGCCTTGGCCTTCCGGTACACCTCCATCCGGTCGCCGCCCTCGAGGCTCGCGAACAGCCGCTGCGCCTCCGCGCGCAGCTCGACGTTAGCCTGCTTGAGCAGCGCAGCGCGGCGCACCGAGGAAATCTCCGGCGCCCGCACGGTGCCCTGGTCGATCGCGGCGAACAGGACGCGCGTCATCGCGGGCTTCGCCGCCAGCGCCGCCACCGCCGCCTCGCGCACCTGCGGCGTGAACCGGCCCCAATTTTCCGCCCGCACCAGCAACTCCGCCCCGCGCGCATCGCCGAGTCGCTCCAGCGCGCGGACAAACTGCAGCTGCAATTCCGGGGCCTGCCGCGCGTCGAGCAGCGCCGCCGCCCGGCCCAGCCCCGCCGGATAGTCCGTCAAAGCCAACAGGGACACGGCCCGCGAGCGCTGGGCCGGTTCACCTGCCGGGTCGAGCGCGAGGGTCGCGGCCCGGCCAAAGACCTCCTCCAAGGCGGCCGCACCCGCGGGACCCGCCAGGGCCGCGAGCACGTCCGTCGCCGGCTTCCCCTTCAGGTCCGGCCGCGCCCGACGGCCTTCGGCCAGCCCGAGGATCGCCGGCACCCGCCAGCCTGCGCCCGCCGGGGCCGCGAGGGCCGCGCGCAAAAACTCTCCCGCCGCTTCGGCCGAGCCGCCCGCACCGACGAGCCGGCCCACTTCCTCCTGCAGTGCCGCAGCCACCGCCGGAGTCGCGGCGGGAAGGCGGGGCGCCAGCGCGGCTTGAAAGGCCTCGAGCCTGCCGCCCACGCCGCTCAACACCGCCGCGCGCGCCCAGCGTTCCGCGCCATCCCGCACCGCGACCGCCGCAAGGCCCTCCACCGCCCGCGGATCCGGCCAGGATCCGAGGTCCAGGGCGGCGAGGAAACGCACGCGGGCATCGGGATCCGCCGCGGCCACCAGCAGCAGCGCGCCCAGCGTGGGCTCCGTCGCGAGCCGCGCTCCGGCCAGGGTGACGCCCTGCTCGCGCACGCCCGCGACCGCGTCCCGCGTGGCTGACTCCAGCACTGCGGGCGACAGCCGCTTGAGACCCGCGAGCGTCCAGAGTGCCCGCACCCGCGTCTCCGGCCGGGCGCCGGAGCGGGCGATCGCTTCCAACCGGGTCACGGCGGAACCCTCGCCGCGCTCCAACAGCAGGCGCTGCGCCCGCGCCCGCACCCACGGCTCAGGCGCCTCCAGCCCCGCAAGCAGCCCGTCCAGGTCGCCAGCGAGCCGGACCGGGGCGGCGGGCGGAGCATCCGCGCGGACCAAGCGATAGATCCGCCCGCGATCCCGGCCCGACGTGAAGTCCAGCCCGCCCCGTGATTCCTCGGGCACGTACGCCGGGTGGTCGATCTCCCGCCGGTACATATCCGCGACGTAAAGAGCGCCGTCCGGGCCGTCGGCCGCGAACACCGGCCGGAACCAGGAATCCGTCGAGGCGAGAAACTCCGCACCGCGCGTGGCCGGCTCCGCCCGGAAGGTCGGCCCCTCGGGGCGCAGCACCTGACGTTGCACGAGGTTCTGGGCCGGTTCGCAAATGTATGCGCTGCCGATCCGTTCCTCACCTAGGCCCGGGCCCGCGTGGAGCACCAGGCCACAGGCGGAGGTAAAGGTCCCGGTGTGCGGCTTGCTCAGGAGTGCCGGGATGAAATCGGCCGTCACCCGCGCGCGCGCCGC
>JBILWD010000203.1:0-6953 GCA_044370095.1 Opitutaceae bacterium
CGGCGGCGCTGACCGTGTGGTCGGTGGGCACCGGTGGTGTGGCGATCACGGCGCGGCCCCTGGGGCAGTCGGTCGCCGTCGGCGACCCGGTGAGTTTTGCGGTCACGGCCAGCGGCAATGGCCTGACCTACCAGTGGCTGCGCAACGGCGCGGCGCTCGCGGGGGCCACGCGGTCGACGTACGTGCTGGCCGCGGCACAGACCGCGAACGCGGGTGTTTATGGGGTGCGGGTGAGCGCGGGCGCGGTGACGGAAACGGCGTTCGCGAAGCTGGTGGTCGGTGGGGTGAGCGGCGGCGCGGTGACTTTGCTGAGCGAGCCGGTGGGCCGCAGCGTGGCGGTGGGGCAGGCGGTGAGCTTCAGCGTGCAGGCGGGTGGCGCGGGGCCGTTCACCTATCAGTGGTTCAAGGACGGCGTGGCGCTGGCGGGCGCGACGGCGGCGACCCTGATCCTGCCGGCGGCGGGGTCGGCGGACGCGGGGACCTATACGGTGCGCGTCAGCGCGGGGGCGGCGTTTGTCGTGAGTTCCGGCGCGGTGCTGACCGTGCAGGGTCCGGCGGGTCCGGCGGCGCGGCTGACGAACCTTTCGGTGCGGACGAACCTTGAGGCGGCGGCGACGCTGATCGTTGGGGTGGCGGTGGCGGAGGGGCCGCGCGAGGTGCTGTTCCGGGCGGTGGGCCCGGCGCTGGCGGCCTTCGGGGTGCCCGGGGTGCTGGCGAACCCGCGGATCGAGATCTACAACGGCGCGGGGGCGCGGGTGCAGGAGAACGAGGACTGGCAGGCGGGGCTCGCGCCGGTATTCGCGGCGGTCGGCGCCTTCGCCCTGCCCGCGGGCAGCCGGGATGCGGCACTAGTCGCGCCCCTGACGCCCGGAGGGTTCACCGCGCAGGTGCCGGGCGCTTCGGGCGGGGTGGTGCTCGTCGAAGCCTACGAGACCGGGCCCGCGGGCGCGGCGCGGCTGATCAACGTCTCGGCGCGTAACCGGGTGGGCACGGGTGATGACGTGCTGATTGCGGGATTTACTCTGGCCGGGAGCGGCGCGAAACCGTTGCTGATCCGCGCGGTGGGCCCGGGGCTGGCGGCCTTTGGGGTGCCGGGAACCCTCGCGGACCCGAAGCTGGAGATTTACAACGGCGCCGGCGTTAAGGTGGCGGAGAACGACACTTGGGACGCGGCGCTGGCCGCGACCTTCGGGAGCGTGGGCGCATTCCTGCTGCCGACAGCCAGCCGCGACGCGGCGCTGCGGACCGAGCTGCCTCCGGGCAGCTACACCGCACTGGTGAAGGGGGCCGACGGTGGCACAGGTGAGGCCTTGATCGAGGTCTACGAGCTGCGCTGAGCGGCGGGCGGAGAACTTCTGTTTTGCGTGGGCGGCGGGGAGCGCTCATGCCTGACGTTTCCCCGCCCCATGAGATCCCTTCCCGCCCTGATCCTGCCGTTGGTGGCCGCCGGTGTGGCCGTCGGTGGGGAACCCGCTCCCGGAGCTGCCTTGCGCCAGCAGCTCGCGAGCTTCGCCACCACGGGAACCCTGTTGCACGTCGCCGCGCATCCCGATGACGAGAACACGCACCTCATCACCTATTTCGCCCGGGCGCGCGGCTACCGCACCGGTTACCTCTCGCTGACGCGCGGCGATGGCGGGCAGAACGAGATCGGGCCCGAGTTCGACGCGAAGCTGGGCGTGGCCCGCACTCAGGAACTCCTCGAGGCGCGCAAGCTCGACGGAGGGGTCCAGTTCTTCACCCGAGCGATCGACTTCGGGTATTCCAAATCGGCCGAGGAGACCCTGCGTTTCTGGGATCGGCGGGAGGTTTTGGGCGATGTTGTGCGGGTCATCCGGCAGTTTCGACCGGATGTGATTGTCACGCGCTTTTCCCCGCGGGGTGGCGGCACGCACGGGCACCACACCGCCTCGGGAATTCTGGGCGTGGAGGCTCTCCAATTGGCGGCAGATCCGGGGGCCTATCCGGAGCAACTCGCCGAGGGCTTGCGGCCGTGGCGGGCGCGTCGGGTGGTCCTGAATGGTGGCGGTCCGGGACGCGGCGGCGGCGAAGGCGGGCTGCGGCTCGACATTGGGGGCGCCGATCCGGCGACCGGTGAGGGCCTTGGGACCATCGCGGGCCGGAGCCGCGCGCGGCACATTACGCAGGGTTTCGGGAGCTTTGGGGCGCGCGGGGGCGGGGCGGGGCCAAACGAGCAGTCGTTCACCGTGCTCGCTGGCGAGCCTGCGACGCGGGATCTGTTCGATGGCGTGGACGTGACCTGGGGCCGGTATGGGCCGGCGGGTGTGGAACTGGCGGTGGCGATCGAGGCGGTGCGGCGCGACTTTCGGCCGGAGCAACCGGCGGCGAGCGTGCCGGCGTTGTTCGCCCTGCGGCGGCGCCTGGACGCGCTGCCGGCGGACGCCCTCGTCGTGGACCGGCGGCGGCAGTTGGAGGGAATCATCCAAGAGTGTCTGGGCTTGCGGGCGCAGGCGACGGCGGACCGGGCCGAGGTGGTGCCAGGCTCGCCGCTGCGGTGGAATCTGGAACTGGCGACGGGGACGGCAGCGGTGCGGCTGCGCGGCGTGCTTTTGGACGATCGAGCGTTGCCTGAGGGCCGCGGGGAAGTCGCGCCCGGGGGCGTCTGGCGGCTCCAGACGGAGGCGCGGGTTTCGGCCGACCAGCCGTTGACGCATCCCTATTGGCTGCGGGAGGAGGGGGCCGCGGGACTGTTCACGGTGGCGGACCGGAGTCTCATCGGCCGGGCGGAGGATCCGCCGGCGTTTAGTTGGACATTCGTTTTGGAAATCGGCGGTGAGCCGTTGTCGCTGGTCGTTCCGGGTGAGGCATTGGAGACCGGGGAGCGGGCGGGACGCCGCCGCGGTGTGGCGGTGGTGGCGCCAGTGGTGTTTCAATTGGCGCACGAGGTGGAGTTGTTCGCGCTCGGAGCGACGAAGGAGGTCAAGGTCCAGCTGACCCGCGAGGGCGAGCCGCTCGTCGGGCGACTGGTCGCGGAAGCGGGGAACGGGTGGAAAGCGGAAGTCCCTGCGCCGGAGTTCCGCGCGGGTTCCGGTGGGCCCGCCTCTGTGACGGTCCGCGTGACGGCGCCCGCGGCCGGGGGGGGCGCGCGCCTGCGGCTCCTCGCGGAGGTCGGGGGACGTCGTTACGCGGGCCAGCGGGCAGAGATCCGTTACCCGCACCTCGCGCCGCAGGTCCTGCAACCGCCGGCGGTGGTGCGTCTGGTGGCAGCTGACGTGCAGGTGCGCGCGCGGCGGGTGGGTTACCTGCCGGGAGCGGGCGATGATCTGGAGCGGGCCCTGGTCCAACTGGGGTGCACGCTACGGCGGCTTGAGGGCAAAGATCTTTCGCCCGCGGGGCTCGCTGGGCTCGACGCGGTGGTCATCGGTGTGCGCGCCTTCAATGAGCGGGACGATCTCGCCGCGAACCTCCCCGGGCTTTTCGCGTGGGTGGAGCAGGGCGGAACCGTCGTGGCCCAGTACAACCGGCCCAACGGCCTCGCCGCCGCGAACCTTGGGCCGCATCCGCTTTCCATTCAGGGGCCGGCGCCGGCGCTGCGGGTGACCGACGAACGGGCACCGGTGACCCTTCTGCTGCCGGGGCATCCGGTCCTAAACGCGCCCAATCGAATCGGGCTGGAGGATTTTGCGGGTTGGGTGCAGGAGCGCGGCGCTTACTTCCCCAGCAGCTGGGACGAGGCCCGCTGGGAGGCCGTGCTGGCCCTCTCGGACCCCGGCGAGGCGCCGCTGCGGAGCGGCCTGCTGGTGGCGCCGCACGGGCGTGGACGCTACGTCTACACCGGGCTCGCGTTCTTCCGCCAGCTACCCGCGGGAGTGCCGGGAGCGTACCGCCTGCTCGCCAACCTTATTTCCCCCGCGCCATGAAGCGTCCGGTCGACTCGGTGCCCCCGGCGCGGGCCCCTGACGAAGACGAGCCGCCTGGGCTCCCGGGCCTGTCCCGCTGGAGTCACGTCTACGTGCTGATCCTCGTCGTCTTCGCCCTGCTCGTCGTGGGCCTCGCGTGGTTCACTGCGCATTACCGATGAACGCCCTCGATTGGCTGGTCCTGCTGGGGACGATGCTGGGCATCGCGGCCTACGGCACGTGGAAGTCGCGGCGGACGGAGCAACTCGACGCGTACCTGCGGGGCAACCAGGGGACGCGGTGGTTCACGATCGGCGTGTCGGTCGCGGCCACGCAGGCCAGCGCGATCACCTTCCTGTCGATCCCGGGTCAGGGCTTCGAGAGCGGGCTCGGGTTCGTCCAGAACTACTTCGGACTGCCGCTGGCGCTGATTTTGGTCTGTGCCGTGTTCCTACCCGTCTACCGGAAGCTGGGTGTGTATACCGCATACGAGTACCTCGGCCGGCGGTTTGACGGGAAGACGCGGCTACTCGGCGCGGCGCTATTTTTGCTGCAGCGCGGGCTGGCGAGCGGGGTGACCATCTATGCGCCGGCGATCATCCTCTCGACCGTGCTGGGTTGGCCGATCGATGCGACCATCATTGGTACCGGTCTGCTGGTGGTAGCGTACACCGTCACGGGTGGCAGCGTGGCGGTGAGCCTGACGCAGAAGGGGCAGATGGCGGTGATTTTTGGCGGGATGGTAACGGCGTTTGTTCTCCTCTGGCAGCGCCTGCCGGAGGATGGCCTCGCGGTGGCTGGGGCGCTCGGGCGGTTGGAAGCGGTGGACTTCTCCTTCGATCCCGACCGCCGCTACACCTTCTGGAGCGGCCTGCTGGGCGGGCTTTTTCTGTCGCTCTCCTATTTCGGCACCGACCAGTCGCAGGTGCAGCGTTACATCGGGGGGGCGGGCTTGCGCGAGGGGCGGCTGGGGCTGGTCTTCAACGCACTGCTGAAGATCCCGATGCAGTTCCTGATTCTGCTGCTTGGGACGATGATGTTCGTCTTCTACCACTTCCAGCCGGCGCCGGTCTTCTTTAACCGCGCGGAATGGGAGCGGCACGCCACGGGTCCCGCGGGCGCGCGCTTCCGGGAATTGGAAGAGCGGCACGCCGTGGCTCACGCGCAGCGACAGGGGGCGGCCCGGGCGTGGCTCGCCGCTCGCGAGGCTGGTGATCCTGCCGTGGAGGCGCCGGCGAAACAGGCCTTGAAGGCGGCGCAGGCGGGGGTCGACGTCGTCCGACGCGAGGCCAAGGCGGCGCTTGTCGCGGCGGATCCGCGGGCTAAGACCAAGGACTCGGATTACGTCTTTATGCACTTCATCCTCGGGCAATTGCCGCCCGGGCTGATCGGCTTGCTGGTTGCGGTAATGTTCGCCGCCGCGCTCGGCTCAAAGGCCGGGGAGCTCAATGCGCTCGGTACCACTACGGCGGTTGATTTCTGGCGGCACCTTCGGCCCCGGGCCGACGTGGACGAGGCCCGTGAAGTCCGGATGGCGAAGGTGTTCACTGCCGGCTGGGGCCTGTTCGCGATTGGCTTCGCCCTGTTCGCGCGGTTCTCCGAGAACCTGATCGAGGCGATTAACATCCTCGGCTCGCTCTTTTATGGCGTGGTGCTCGGGCTCTTTCTGGTCGCGTTCTTCGCGCGGCGCGTTGGCGGCACCGCGGTCTTCTGGGGCGCGATTGCGGCGCAGGTGTTGGTGTTGGTCCTCTACCGGACGCTCAGCATCTCCTACCTCTGGTATAACCTGATCGGCTGCGGCGCGTGCTTCGGCTTGAGCCTGGTCCTGCAGGTGTGCCTGCCGCGGGCGAGAGGGGAAGCGCGATGAGCGCGGGCCCTGTTATCTGCCTTGGCCAGCAGCCCTGCGGCTTTTTCCCGCGGCGTTTCCTCGCGGCGAAGTTTGCGACCGCGCGCCGGCTGCAGGCGGAGCTGGGGGGCGAGATCGTGTTTTTCTACCACGACAGCGATCACGACCCGCGGGAGACGCAGACCCTGCTGCGGCACCGACGGACGGGCGAGCCGGCGACCCTCAACTTCGTGTTCGAGAACCGCCTCCAGCGCAAATGGTCGCCGCTGCACTTCAAACGCATCCCGGCGGGGTGGCAGGCGGGGATGCTCCGGCAACTCGGAGCCTACGTCCCGGCGGAGCCGCTGGCGGCCTTCAAGGCCGCGGAGGGCGCGAACGTCGCGGACTTCTGCCTCTCCGTCTACCGGGGGCTCGGCCTGCTGGAGGGAATCCGCGTGGCGCGTTCTTCGGATCCGGCGTTCCGGCGGGCGGCCTGCGCGATCGACGACTGCTTCGTAGATTTGGCCCACGGCGGCGAGGTGGTGCGGGCGCGCCGCGTCGCCGGCGGGTTCCGCCTGCACGAGGGCGGCGATGCCTACGTGGAACTGCCCGACGCGCCCTTCGGCGCGGAGCACGTCTCGCCGACGCGGGACACGCGCCTGCGTTGGATGCAGTCGGTGATCCGCTGCACGCACTATGTGGCGGGGGCGGGGGAACAAGCGTACTTGCGCCGCGAGGACGCGCCTGAGATTACCTTCGTGCCCCGCGATGCCATCGACCGCCCGGAAGAAGCCCTCGTCTGAGTCCGCCCCGCTCCTCGCCTTCGGAGCGCATCCCGATGACGTCGAGTTTGGTTGCGGCGCGGTGCTGGTGCAGGCGGCCCGGGCCGGCCGGCCGGTCCACATCGTCGTCTGCACCCGCGGTGAGGCTGCCAGCCACGGCACTCCCGCGGGTCGGGCGCGCGAGGCGCGGCGCGCGGCGGCGCTGATGGGCGCGAGTTTCGAATTCTTGATTTTGGGGCGTGACGCGGGTTTGGAGGCCCGACCCGCCTCGGCCTTGGCGCTGGCGGGCCTCATCCGGCGGGTGCGCCCGGAGATCGTGCTCGCGCCGACCCTTGAGGGGGACCAGCACCCCGACCACGTTGCCCTAGGGCGGGTCGCGCGCGACGCGGCGCGGCTGGCGCGCTTTGGCGGGCTGGCCGGTCTTCGCGGTGCGCCCCACGCCATCGGGCAACTCTTTCATTATGCGGTCACGCCTGACGCCGAACC
>JBILWD010000026.1:0-20045 GCA_044370095.1 Opitutaceae bacterium
GTCCGACCGGTTTCTTCCACATTGGGAGCGCCCGCACAGCCCTGTTCAACTGGCTCTATGCCCGCCACACCGGCGGCACCTTCATCCTGCGCATCGAGGACACGGACAAGGAGCGGAATAGCGACCGGTACCTGCAGTTGATCTACGAGAGCCTGACGTGGCTCGGCCTCAACTGGGACGAGGGTCCGCGCTTCGGCGCGAGCGGCGGGGGCGATCACGGTCCCTACCGGCAGAGCGAGCGGGCGGGATTGTACACCGAGTACGTCAACCGCCTGCGCGACAGTGGCCGCGCCTACGAGAAGGACGGGGCCATCTGGTTCCGCCTCGAGGGCGAACGCCGCGAGGTGTTCGACGACCACCGCAAGAAGACCGTCACCAAGGTGGACGCGCCGCCGGTGGTGATCGAGGACCGCATCCGTGGCCGCGTCGAGCGGGTCGAGGATGAGGATTTCGTGATCGTGCGTTCGGACGGCAACCCGGTATTCCACCTGGTGAACGTGGTCGACGACATCGCGATGCAGGTCACGCACGTTATCCGCGGCGAGGATCACCTTTCCAACACGAGCAAGCACGTGCGCCTGTACGAGGGGTTCGGCGTGCCGCCGCCGGTGTTCGCCCACATTCCGCTCATCCTGAAGCAGAATGGTCCCGGCAAGATGTCGAAGCGCGACCAGGGGGCGCTGATCGAGGAGTATCAGCGGCGTGGTTACCTGCCGGAGGCGCTGGTGAACTTCCTCTGCCTGCTCGGCTGGAACCCGGGCGACGACCGCGAGAAGCTGCCGCTGGCCGAGATCGTGCGGCTGTTTGACCTGCCGGGCGTGAACCAGAGCAACGCGCGCTTCGACGATCGCAAGCTGGCGCACATGAACCAGACTTACCTGCTGGAGCTGCCGGCGGACGACTTCCTGGCGCGGGCGCGCGAGCAGTACGGCCGGGCGGGCGAAGCGGGGGCGCCGGCGCTCGCGGCGGCGGCGGACTACTTCCGGGCGGTGGTGCTGCTGTGTCAGCCGAAGCTCAAGGGCCTCGAGGAATTGCCCGCGTACGCGGCGCACTTTTTCACCGAGGACTTCCCGATCGACGCGAAGGTGCGGGAGAAGGTGTTGGCGAAGGGCGACCCGTGGGCGCGGCTCGAAGAGGTGTTGGCGGCGCTGCCCGGCTTGGACTTCGGTTCCGACCTGGCCCTCGAGGAGGGCGTGAAGGCGGTGGCGACGGCGGCGGGCCTGGGCTTCGGGGATTACCAGTCGGTGATGCGGCTGGCCCTCTCGGGCACCAACGTCGGACCGAGCCTCACGGCGATGATGCGCGTGCTGGGCCGGGAGCGCGTGCAGGCGCGCCTCGCGCGCCTGCGGGCCACGCGCTGAGCGCGAGCCGTGGAGCGTTTTGAGACGCCCCGGCCGTCGCTGCAGAGGGATGCGGTTCGCCAGCGAGAAGGAAAGCAGCTCCTTGGGTGGAAGAAAGCGGCTCCTTCGTACCGAAGGGAAACGGATCCCTTTATCGAAAGAAAACGGATCATTGTAGCCGGGGCGCGCCGCCCCGGGTAACACCAGAGGATGCGCAGCCGGCGGAGCCATCCGCCGCCTTCCCCAGCAGAGGCCCGCGACGCGGGCGGGAGGCGGGAAAGGGTTTCGTTTGGTGGGACCGGGGCAAGATGCCCCGGCGACACCGAGCCTCTGGCGGGGCCGGTGTGCGGCGCCGCCGGCCGATTCCTTCGCGGAACGAGAAGCGGCTGTGCTCGAGCTGAGTACGATCCGCCAAGCTTCATCGTTCGGTCATCCTTCGGTTATTGCTCGGTTGAAATAAAATAAATACCTGCGGTGAAATGAGTTAAGATTCAAAGACCGAGCAATAACCGAAGGATGACCGAACGATGCCTGAAGGATCCTAGGAGGAGGAAGGGTGGAGCAGGGGAGGCGGGAACGGGGGCGGTGACTCCGCAACCCCGCTGCGGTCATCGGGTTGCGCGTGGCACTCGGTATTGAAGGGCCAAGCGAGCGGAGCAAGCGCCGCCGCCGATCCTCCCCTTCGAGGCTTCAGGTGTGCCGACCCGCCGCGCCGGGAATCACGCGGTGAGCGGTCGGAGGCCGAGCGCCACGGCGGCCGTTTCCGATGGATGCGGGTCGTTGTAGCCGGGGCACGCTGCCCCGGTAGCTGCAGAAGGACACGCCGCAGCGGAGCGATTCGTCTGCGCGGATGCCGGAAAGGACGTCCGTCACCCGGTCGCAAGGGAGGAAAGGGAGGTCGTCTGGCGGGACCGGGGCAGGATGCCCCGGCTACATCAAGCGCCCGGCTACACCCGACCTGCGACCAGAACCCGGCTACAGGCAGGCCGAGATGCGCGCGAGCAGCTCCGGATACGCGTTCAGCGCCGGGAAGCGGGGGAACTCGCGCACCACGTTTTCCGGAGCGTGGAAGAGGAAGCCGTGGTCCGCCTGCCCGAGCATCGTCGTGTCGTTGTACGAATCGCCGGCGGCGATCACCCGGTAGTTCAGCGACTGCAGGGCGCTGACGGCCCGGCGCTTCTGGTCGGGCAGGCGCAGGCGGTAGCCGGCGATGCGGTCGTTCTCGACCACCAGGCGGTGGCACCAGATCGTCGGCCAGCCCATCTGGCGCAGGAACGGCTGGGCGAATTGCTCGAAGGTGTCCGAGAGGATGATGACCTGCGTCTGCGCGCGGAGGGCGTGGAGGAACTCGGCGGCGCCGGGCAGCAGGGGTAGGCCGGCGATGACCTCCTGGATGCGCGGCAGGGTGATCCCGTGGCGGTCCAGAATGGCGATGCGTTCGCCCATCAGCTTGTCGTAGTCGGGTTCGTCGCGGGTGGTGCGGCGGAGCTCGGGAATGCCGGTGGCTTCGGCCACGGCGATCCAGATCTCGGGCGTGAGGACGCCCTCCATATCGAGGGTGACGATGCTTTGCTTCACGGGGACGCGGTCAGGTGAGCCAGGGTTCGGCGGCGGCGCCTTCGGCGGGGGGCGCGAGGCGGGCGGCCGCGCGCTTGCTGGCGGCGAGGCGCTTTTCCATGAACGCGGCCATCTTCAGCTTCGCCTCCTCGAGGACATCCGCGGGGGCGTGGTGCGGGGTCCCGGCCCAGGCCGGCGGCTGGGGCTCATACTCGAGGGCCAGCTGGATCGCCTGCGCGGTGCGCTCGTCGCACGCGGCTCCGACCAATTGAAAGGCGAAATCGAGCCCGGCCGTCACGCCCGCGCCGGTCAGCCGGTTGCGGTCGAGGACCACGCGGGAATCCTCGGGCACCGCGCCGAAGAGGCTGAGCTGGTCGCGCGAGGCCCAGTGGGAGGTGGCGCGGTAGCCTTGGAGCAGGCCGGCGGCGCCCAAAATCAGGGAACCGGTGCACACGGAGGTCACCCACTTGGCGCCCTCCGCTTGGCGGCGCAGAAAGTCGAGGGTCTCCTGATCGTCCATCAGGTCGACCTGCCCCGGTCCGCCGGGCACGCACAGGATGTCCAGCTGCGGGCAGTCAGTGAAGGTCGTCGTGGGCGTGAGTTGCAGGCCGCGGTCACTGTCCACTGGATCGGGGTATTTCCAGATGAGGTGGAGCTTGGCGCCGGGGGCGCGGGCGAGTACCTCGTAGGGGCCGGTGAGGTCCAACTGGGTGAGCTTGGGGAAGAGGAGGAAGCCGACGTTCATCGCGGGGAGGCGGGGTTCAGGCGCGTGCGGGCGGCTTGGGCGTCCAAGCGTCCTTCAGGGAAACGGTGCGGTTGAAGACCGGACGGCCAGGCGTGCTATCCTTGGAGTCCGGCACGAAGTAGCCGAGGCGTTCGAACTGGTAATAATCGCCGGTCTGGGCGGCGGCGAGGGCGGGCTCGACCACGGCGGTGACGGTTTCGAGCGAGTGCGGGTTCACGTGCTGCCGGAAGTCTTCGGTGGCGGCGGGCTCGGGGACGGTGAAGAGCCGGTCGTACAGGCGGACTTCGGTGGGCACGCCGTGGGTGGCGCTGACCCAGTGGAGCGTGCCCTTGACCTTGCGGTCGGCGTTGGGGTGGCCGGAGCGGGTGGTGAGGTCGGCGGTGCAGCGCAGCTCGGTCACCTGGCCGGCGGCGTCCTTGATCACCTCCTGGCAGCTGATGATGCAGGCGTACTTGAGGCGGACCTCGCCGCCCGGCTTGAGGCGGAAGAACTTGGGGGGCGGGACCTCGGCGAAGTCCTCGGCCTCGATGAACAGCTCGCGGGTCAGCGCGAGGGGGCGGGTGGTGGGCGCCGGGTCCTGCGGGTTATTGGTGGCGGTGCAGGGGATTTCCTCGCCGGGAGCGAGGTTGGTGAGGACGACCTTGAGCGGGCGCAGGACCGCGAGGCGGCGGAGGGCGAGGGGGTTGAGTTCCTCGCGGATGGCGTGTTCGAAGAGGGCGAGGTCGGTGAGGCTGTCGTATTTCGTCACCCCGACGAGGCTGGCGAGGCGGCGGATGGCGGCGGCGGGGATGCCGCGGCGGCGGGCGCCGGAGAGCGTGGGCATCCGGGGGTCATCCCAGCCGGCGACGAGCTTGTCCTCCACGAGCTGCAGCAGGCGGCGTTTGCTGAAGACGAGGTAGCTGATGTTCAGCTTAGCGAACTCGTACTGGTGCGGGAGTGGCCGGGGCAGGTCGAGGCTCTGGAGGATCCAGTCGTAAAGGGGCCGGTGCACCTCGAACTCGAGGGTGCAGACGCTGTGGGTGATGCCCTCGATGTAGTCGCTGAGGCAGTGGGCAAAATCGTAGAGCGGGTAGATGCACCAGCGGTTGCCGGCGTGGTGGTGGGCGGTGTGGCGGATCCGGTAGAGCAGGGGGTCGCGCAGCCAGACATTGGGCGACGCCATGTCGATGCGGGCGCGGAGGCTGCGGGCGCCGTTGGGGAACTCGCCGGCGCGCATCCGGGCGAAGAGGTCGAGGTTCTCGGCGACGGTCCGGTTGCGGTAGGGTGAATCGCGGCCGGGTTGGTCGGGGGCGCCGCGGTAGGCGTCGGTTTCCTCGGGGGTGAGGTCGCAGACGTAGGCCTTGCCGCGGCGGATCAGTTCGACGGCGTAGGCGTGAAGGGCCTCGAAATAGTCGCTGGCGAAGAAGGCCTCGCGTTCGCCGGCGCCGGCGGGGGCGGCCGCGAGGTGGTAGTCGGGGGTGCCGGAGCCGGCAGCGGCGGCCGGCGTGGCGCCGCGGGGCTTCAGGCCGAGGCAGTGGTCGGCCCAGCCGGCGATCAGCCACTGGACGTCGCGGGAGATGGCTTCGACGTATTCGATGTCCTCCTTGGCGGGATTGGTGTCGTCGAAGCGGAGGTGGCAGGTCCCGCCGTGCTCGCGGGCGAGGCCGAAGTTGAGGCAGATCGACTTGGCGTGGCCGATGTGGAGGTAGCCGTTGGGTTCCGGGGGAAAGCGGGTGATGATCCGGGCGTGGCGGCCGGCGGCGACATCCGCGGCGACGAGGTCGCGGATGAAGTCGGAGGGTGCGGCGGGGGCCCCGGAGGCGGGAGACTCGGCGGACATTGGGCGCGAGGCTGCGGGCCGGCGCCGGCCGAGGCAACGACGCAGTTGCGGCGGAAGCGGGTCGCGGGGCCGTTTCGTTGCTTGACGGTGGGCGCCGCGCTGCGCTTCATCGCGACGCTTCGGCCCTGCGAATGTAGCACAATGGATAGTGTAGTGGCCTCCGAAGCCATTGATCCGGGTTCGACTCCCGGCATTCGCACCAGCCCTCCTTCGCCAAGGCTTCGGAGGGCGCGCCATCCGCTGAGCTGAGATTGGTTGGCGGGCTTCGAGGCTTCGGTGGGCGCGCCCACTACGGAGCTGAAATTCGTTGGCGGGAGTCGAGGCTACGGGGCGCGCGTCGCGGTACTGATGCACCTCGACGAAGGTGCGGGGTGACGACGCGCCGGAACGAGCGAGCCGCCCCACGGGGGTGGGGCGGCTCGAGATGCGCGGATGGATGCCGCTTCAGCGGCGGAACATCGGGTCCTGGGGGTTGCCGCCGCTCAGCAGGTAAGCGAGGAGGTCCTGGATTTCCTCGGGATTGAGGCTGTTGATGAGGCCGGCGGGCATCAGCGAGGTCGCATAGGGGCGGCGGGCGGTAATGTCGGTCGCCTTCACCCGCACCTTTTCGTCGGGCATAAAGGGATTGGCCATCACGAGCAGTTCCCCGTTCTCCTCGCCCACGACGCGGCCGATCAGCGGGTCGCCATCGCGGCGCTCGATCTGCTCGGCGCCGAACTGATCGCTGATGACCTGGGAGGGTTCGAGGATGTTCTCAAGGAGGTCCCGGATCGAGTAGCGGCCGCCCGCGCCGGTCAGGTCGGGGCCGACGCCGCTGCCGCCCTCGTCCCCGAAGCGGTGGCAGAGGATGCAGGCGGTGGCGGTGTACATCGCCTTGCCGCGGGCGAAGTCGCGACCGGAGAGCTTGGCGGGCATCAGCCCGGCAGCCTCGGCGAGGGTGTAGGGGCGCCCCGGGCCTTGGGGCAGCACGGAGGGGGCGGCAAAGGAGGGCGGGGGCGGCTGCGAGAGCGTCTGGAGCGCGGCCCGCTCGGCCTTGTCGGGCACGTTGGCGAGGGACTCAGTGCGGATGTTCTGAATGAAGCCGCTGAAGCTGTTGCCGCCCTTCCACGTGGCGGTGCGCGGGAACCAGGAGAAGAACTCCGTGCGCAGGCGCGGGGTCCAGCCGGCGGTGGCGTGGCGCAGGGTGTAGGCGAGCGCGATCTGCTGGCGGTCCGGGCGGGTCGCCTTCACGCCGGTGACGGCGGCCGCGTAGCGGTCGTTGCGGGCGATGAGGGCCGCGCCGCCGATCTCCTCCCCGGTGACGGTCACGGGCTCCGAGACGCTGAGCAGCGGGACCACCTTGGCGACGGCCTGGCGGGAATCGAGGAACACGAGTAGCGGCAGCAGTTCCCGGTTCACCAGCGGGTCGGCGTGCGGGAAGTGCGGCTCCAGCTTGGCGGCGATGGTCGCGCAGACCTCGGCCGAGGGCTTGCCCATGCGGGCGAATACGAGCTGCCACGCGCGCAGGAGGGGCAGGCGGAGGCTGGGCTCTAAGGTGCGGAGGTCGAGTCGGCCGAGGGCCGCGATCAGCCGCGGCTGCAGCGCCTTGTCGCCGGTGCGGGCGAGGCCGATCATCGCCTCGATCAGGGCCTGCGGCTGGAGTTCGGCGAGGGCGCGCTCGGCCCAGCGGGCGGACGGCTGGCGTTCCAGCACCACGCGGGCGGCGAAGCGCAGGTTGCGGTCGCGGCTGGCGAGGTGCGGCCAGGCGGTGTCAATCGCGGCGGCGGGGGCGCCCTCGCGATGGAATTCCTCGAGGGCCCGGCGCGCCTTGGCCTCGGCCGTGGGCGGCAGGGCGCCGACCGGGGCGGTGCTCTCCGTCCCGGTGTAGGTCACGCGGTAGAGGGCGGACTGGGTGCGGCGGCCGCCGACCGCGAAGTACATCGCACCGTCGCCGGGGTGGATGATCACGTCGGTGAGCGGGAGGGGTTTGCCGGTGATGAACTCGGTGCGCTCGCCGCGGAAGCCGGCGCCTTCGGGCTGGAGGTGGATCGCGTAGAGGGTGCCGTAGGTCCAATCAGCGGCGAAGAAGGCGCGCTGGTACTTGGCCGGGAACTTGGCGCCCGTGCCGAAGGCGACGCCGGTGGGGCTGCCCGGACCGATATCGACGACGGTGCCGAGGCTATCGGCGTAATATTCGGGCCAGCGGCCGGCACCGCTGCGCCAGCCGAAGTCGCCGCCGCTCACGGCGTGGTTGATGCGGGTGGGCATGTACCAGGGCGTGCCCTGGTCCCATTCCATGTCGGAGTCGAAGGTGAACAGTTCGCCGTTCTGGTCGTAGGCGATGTCGAACTGGTTGCGGAAGCCGATCGAGAAGAGCTCGTAGACCTTCCCCTCGGGATCGAAGCGTACGATGTGCGACCCGGGGGCCATCCGGCCGCGGGCGTGGCCGCGGGCGTCCCACATCCGGGGCAGGAGGTGATCTTCGTCCCAGGCCGTCGGACGGGTTTTCTCCACCGTAGCAGGAAGATCGGTAAAGTTGCCGAATGACGCCGTGATGGTCTGGCCATCCGGGGAGAGGACGAGCGAATGGGTGCCGTGCTCGCCGGTGCCCTTGAGTGGGCGGAGGTACTTCACCTCGTCATATTGGTCATCGCCGTTGGTGTCCCGCAGGCGCCAGAGCCCGGCGCGGGCTCGGTTCTCGTTGACCATCACGTAAAGGCTGCCGAAGGCGTGGAGCAGGCCGTGAGCGCCCACCTCGAGCCGTTCGACGGGCCCGGCCTTCTCCGTCTTGGCCTTCTCATTCTTTCCCTTGCGTGGCTCCTCGGGCGGCGGGGTGGCGACGGCAACCCGGTTCAGGTCGATGTCCAGCTTCTCGACCCGCAGGCCCGCGCTGGTGCCGAGGGGTGGGAGAGTGATCCGGTAGATGCCGCCGTATTGGTCGGACGCGAGGAGGCGGCCCTTGGGGTCGGGGGTCAGCGAGACCCACGAGCCTTGGTCCGTGCGCGGGACACTGTAGAGCATCTCTACCTTGAACCCGGGCGGAACGTTGATCGCCGCTGGATCCGCCGGCGGCGGCAGCTCGGCGGGGTTGGGGCGGATCGGATTGGCTTTCTTCTGCTCCGCGGCCGGCAGGGCGGCGGCGGTCAGGGCGAGGAGGACGGGCAGCAGGCGCATGGAAGGGGGGGAGACGATCGCGACGAGGTCGCGGTGACGTCAGAACTTCTGGGTGTAGGTGAGGAAGAAGGCGCGGGGCTGGACGGGCACGTATTGGAGCATCGTGTCGCGGCCGGTTTCCGGGAGGGAACGGTAGCTCTGGCGGTCGCCGGGGTTCACGCCCCAGCCGCGCCAGGTCATCACGCCCTCGCTGTCGAGGACGTTGTTGATGTTTAGGTTCACCGAGCGGGTCCGCGAGATCGTGTAGCCGGCGGTGAGGTTGAACTGATTGAAGCGGGGTAAGGTGATGACGTTGGCGATGTTGCCGGCGCGCTCGCCCATATGGCGCCAGGAGACGTTGCCGAACCAAGAGCGCGTGCGGTAATCGAGCGTCGTGTTGAGGATGAAGTCCGGATTATTGTCGGCCGGCTTACCGGAGAAATCGAGGTAGCTGTCGTCGTCGCGACCGTTCACGCCGGCCACGAACACTTTCCAGATCGTGTTGGTGGACTTCTGCGTGGTGAAGACCGAGCGCAGGCGCAGGCGTTCGGTCAGGCGGTACTCACCCTCCAGCTCGATGCCATAGGAGGTGACCATGTTATAGATTGGATCGGGGTAGTAGAGGGTGGCGCCATCGGCCTCGGTGGCCTGCGGGTTGTTGTTGATATTGGCGAGGCGGCTCCAGAAGGGCGTGACGGTGAGGGTGAGGTCCTTGCGCTTCCAGCGGTAGCCCAGTTCCCACTGCTCCACCGTCTGCGGCCGCGGCTTCAAGTTGTTCAGGCGGAAGACGGAGTTGTAGTTCCGGAAGAACCCGTAATCGGGGGCCTTCTCGCCGTCGGCGAAGCGGACGTAGAACGAGTTTTCGTTATCGATCACGTAGTTGGTCGCGACCGACCAGGAGAAGCTGCGGACATCCTTGTCGAAGAACCATTTCGCGGCCGCGTTGGGCACTTGGAAACGGTTATCGAACATCGTGTAAGGGTCGCCGTCGGCGCCGCCATAGGTCGGGTCCCAGTTGCCGCGCGGGTTCTGGGTGCCGGATTGGTTGAAGCCGACGACCCGGAACTTCTCGCCGCGGAAGCCCCAGTCGACGCCCCAGCGGTCCGTGATGTCCCATTTGTGGCCGAAGAAGTAGGCCAATTGCCGGGCGATAGCTTCATTGCGCACGTAGCCCACGCCCAGCGCGGTGAAGCCCTCGGGGTTCGTCAGTTGCACGGTCCGACCGTTCCAGCCGGCGACGCCCGCGAGGGTGGCGGCCGGGGTGCCGGCGGGCGCGGTGGCAGCGGTGGCCGGGATCCAGCGGATGCCGAGCGGCTGGGGCTGCTCGGTCAACGGCGAGGCGGTGCGGCCGCCACTCGACTGGCGGTCGGAGATGTCTGAATAGCCGAAGTAGCCGCCGAAGGTGAAGGACATCGCCCCCAGCTTCTTGGTGATCGAGAGGCGCTCCATCAGCTCATCCATATGCTCGTTGGCGACGCGGCCGTTGTTCGTCCAGAGCGCGTTGGGGAGAATCTGTTGGTTCGGCAGGTTGGCGAAGCGCACCACCTGGCCGGCCTGGACCATCGCATTGGCATTGACGGTGTAGGAGCCGTTGGACGTGACCTCACCGACGACGGAACCGGTCTGGCGGTCGTAGAACTGGTACAGGCCGGGCGGGACGCGGCCGTTGAGCGTCGCGCCGCCGCCGCTGAACTGGATGCCCATCGTGCTGAAGAAATTCGGCCAATCGAGGGACCGCGGCGTGACGCCCGAACTGGAGTTCCAGTCGGCCCAGCTGCGGCTGGCTTTCACGTTATGATTCACGGACCAGCCGCCGCCGAAGTCGTGTTTCCATTCGACGCCGCCGTAACGCTGGCGGGAGCGGACCGCGTCGGCGGAATCGAAGGTGGCGAAGGTAGCGTCGGACTCGCGCGGGTACTGGAATTTGGTCTTCGGAAACAGGTTGGTGCTGTAGCGGCTGAGGCCCGGGTACTGCTTCGGGTCCTGCGGGTCGCGGGCGAGCAGGTACTCGTACCAATGGTTCCGGTCGTCGAGGTACTTGCCGTAGATCTTCACCGAGCCGCGGCCGTAGTCCTTGTAGAGGTTACCGCGGAGGTTGAACCCGTGGTTCATCGGGTAGCCGTCGGGCGGGCGGTGGCCCTCGGCGTAGCGGTAGAAGCCGCCCACGCTGTAATTCCACCCTTTGCGACCGAGCGGGCCGCCGACCACGCCCTCGACGCGGAAATGCGGAGCGCCCCGGCCCTCAAGGCCGTAGCGGGTACGCAGCTCGCCGCCAAACGTAGAGGAACCGACGCGGCTGATGTAATTGAAGGCGCCGCCGGGGGAATTGGAGGAAGTGATCGAGGCGCTGCCCCCGCGGACCGCCTCGACGCGCTGCAACGTGCCATCGGGGCGGTTGAAGTAGCTCGCGTTGTAGTTGCCGAAATTGACGTTCGTCAGCGGCAGGCCGTCCTCCTGCATTGAAACATAATACTGGCCGGTCGCGCCGTCGCTGCTGTCAGCCGAAATGCCGCGCGAATAAACCATCCCGCGGATCTCGCCGAGGGACGAGTTCACGAAGACGCCCGCGACGTTAAGCAGGATATCGTCCGCGCTGATCGGCACCTGGTCGGCGATCACGGCCATATCCACGGCGGTGATCGCGGTCGTGGCCTTCTTGGCCTCCGTAGCGTTGAACACGCCGGTAACTACGAATTCCTCCAGCTTGACGGTTGAGGCGGGGGCGGCGGGAGCGGCCGGGGGCGCGCTCTGCGCGGACAGCGCGGCCGGAAGCAGGGCGGCGCAGGCGACACGGGTACGAACGAGGCGGGGTAGGGGCATTGGGGTAGACTGGGTTGGGGTGGGGCCGGCCTTGGGTGAGGGCGGGCTGGCGGGCGAGCGAGGAACCGGCCGCCGGGGGGCGGCGGCCGGCGCGGGGCGGGCAATCAGGGCAGCGTCTTAAGCTGCACGTCCTTGAACTGGACGGTCATTGGGGGGCCGGTGTGCAGCTGGAAGGCGATCACCCCGTCCTTGGCGCCGAGGGTGGCGTCGGTGTCGGTGACTTCGGCCGTGAGCTTGCCGTTGAGGAAGTGCTGGAGGCGGTTGCCGTTGGCGATGACGACGAAGTCGTTCCATTCCCCGAGCTTGTAGGCGGCGAGGATGTCGGCGGGCGGGGTGGCCCCGGGTAGCTTCTCGACGGCGGTCTGCTGGCGCTTGCCGCCCTTTTTCTTCGCGTCCGGCACCTCGGTGGTGGCGCCGAGGCGGACCTTCTCGCCGGGACCCATCACGATGCCGCGGCCCTTTTCCTCATAGAGCATCCCGGCGTACCTTCCGGTGGAGTCGATGTCGGCCTGGTAGCCGCCCACGGAGAAGGTGGCCGCATCGATGACGCGGCTGCGG
This sequence comes from Opitutaceae bacterium, assembly GCA_044370095.1. Taxonomy (GTDB): domain Bacteria; phylum Verrucomicrobiota; class Verrucomicrobiia; order Opitutales; family Opitutaceae; genus ER46. Next base: position 11,972 of record JBILWD010000026.1, read on the forward strand.
TACTGGATGCCGGAGTTGGCTTGGTTGCGTTCGTTGTTGGGCGTGAGCTTGAACTTCACGCGCAGTTCGAAGTTGGCGGGCTTGGCGCCCTGATAGACGAGGAAGGTGTTGGCCTTGAGCGCCGGAGCGCTCTCGGCCGTGGTCTGGCCGGTGAGGGCGCCGTCCTTGACGGACCAATATTGGCCGAGGCCGGACCAGCCGGCGAGGGTCTTGCCGTCGAAGAGCGGCTTGAAGCCGGCGTCCGCGGCGAGGGCGAACGGGGCGAGGGCGAGGGCGCTGAGGAGGCGGAGGGATTTCATCGGGGGAGGAGGAGGAAGCTTATTTCTTGGCTGGAGCCTTCGGGGGCAAGGGGGGCGGGGTGCCGCCGGGCGGCACGGTGCGGCCGAGCGCGTAGTCGGCCGGGCGGAGGCCGGCGCGGAAGGCGCGGAAGCCATAGGCGCGCGGCTCGTACGGATCCACCGGGGTCACGTCCGCCTTGGCCGGCACCTCGAGGTCGAGGCCCCAGAAGACGGCGTTCACGACCAGTCGACGGAGGCTTTCGTCGCGCAGGTCGGTGGCGGCACCGAGGGTGGTAGTGAAGACCCGGTTGGTCGTGCCGGCCTCGTTGCGGAAGAGGCGGGTCCAGGCGACGGGCATCGCGGGGTCATTGACGCCCTGCGGTTGCTTGTCGGTGGCGCGAGGCTTGCGGTGCTCGGCCGGGGCGTCTCCGGGGTTCATCCCGCGCAGGACGAGGCCGCGGAGGAGGAGGCGGGCGTCGGCGGGCGGATAGGCCTCGTAGACGTCGCTGTCCCCGAAGATCGGGCCCACCCCGCGTAAGAGGGGATCGCTGGCCGCGCCCTCGGCGACGACCGTTCGCGTGGCCTCGCCCTTGTGCTTGCCCCAGTGCGTGACCCAGGTCTCTCCCAGCACGTGTTTGCCGAAGCCGCCGGGCCAAGGGGCCTTGCTGTTCCACGCATAGGCGGCCCAGCGCGAGGTGGCGGGAAAGTTAAAGGCGTGCGTCGAGGTCCGCAGCGCGATCAACGGCACCCCGCGGTGGAAGGCCCGCACGAAGCGTTCCATCGCCTCGTCGGGCCATTGCCGGAACCGCAGGGCCAGCACGAGGGCGTCGGCGGAGTCGAGCGCGGCCGAATCGGCGAGCGAGCGCTGGTTGTCCGGGTTGATGGTCCCGTCGGGATCGAGGGCGAACAAGACCGTGCAGCGGAAGCCGTGGCGCTGGCTCAACACCTTGGCGAGCATCGGGAGCGCCTCTTCGCCCCGGTACTCCTCGTCGCCGGAAAGGAATACCACGTGCCGTCCCTTGGCCGGTACGCCGGCGGGGGGCTCAAACGTGAGGGAAGTCAGGGCCGCGGCGACGCCGGGCAGGAGACAAGAGAGCGCAAGCAGGCGGAGCAGCATCGGAGGGGTGGGGAAACGTGAAAGGGCGGTTTCAGGACAGCGGGTCCGCCCAAGGCCCGTGAGGGCCCGCCGGGAGGGCGGGACGGCGGGCGCGGGGTGGTCACCCGTTGCCGCCGCCCTGCCGGCGGGAGCGGTTCAAGCCTGCTTCACCTTGACCCACTTGCGGGCCTTGGCGGAGGCGAGCACGGCATCGACGACATAGTCCGTCGCCAGCCCGTCGCGGAAGTTGGGCGTGCAGCCCTTGCCGCTCTCGAGGCCCTGGACGAACTCGACCATCGCGTGGATGAAGCTGTGTTCGTAGCCGAGCTGCAGGCCGGGCACCCACCACTTGCCGCAATAGGGGTGATCGCCGTCCGAGACGTGGATGCTCTTCCAGCCGCGCTCCGGACCTTCGTCCGAATGGTCGAAGATCTGCAGCCGGTGCAGGTCGTGCAGGTCCCACTTGAGGCTCATATGTTCGCCGTTGATCTCGAACGTGTAGAGCGCCTTGTGGCCGCGGGCGTAGCGGGTGGACTCGAAGAGTCCGAGCGAGCCGTTGTTGAAGTGGCAGTGGAAGAGGCAGGCATCGTCGATGCCGACCTTCTGCACCTTACCGGTCAGGTTGTGCTTCCGCTCCTTGACGAACGTCTCGGTCATCGCGCTGACGTCCTTGATGCCGCCGTTGAGCCACAGCGCGGTGTCAACGCAGTGGGCGAGGAGGTCGCCCGTCACGCCGGAGCCGGCGACGTTGACGTCGAGGCGCCAGAGGCCGGTGCCGCCTTGGGGCAGCTCGGGATTAATGGTCCAGTCCTGGAGGAAGTTGGCGCGGTAGTGGAACACCCGGCCGAGCTTGCCGGCGTCGATCATGTTCTTGGCGAGCACCACCGCCGGGCAGCGGCGGTAGTTGTACCAGACCATGTTCGGTACCTTGGCCTTCTCGATGGCCTTCACCATCACCTCGGCCTGCTTCGCGTTCATCGCGAGCGGCTTTTCGCAGAGGATCATCTTGCCCGCCTTGGCCGCGGCGATGGCCTGCTCGGCGTGGAGGTTGTTGGGCGTGGCGATGTCGATGACGTCGATATCGTCCCGGGCGATGAGCTTCTTCCAATCGGTCTCGGTGGACTTGTAGCCCCAGCGATCAGCGAACTCCTTCACCTTGGCCTCGTCGCGCCCGCAGACGGCCTGCGGCACGATCTCGTAGCTCGAGGGGAAGAAGTGGTTGACCTGATGGAAGGCGTTGCTGTGGGCGCGCCCCATGAAGCTGTAGCCGATGAGGCCGACGCGGAGTTGTTTTTTGGGCATGGGTAGGGTGATGGGGAGGAGTGAGGGTGAAGCGCGAAGACGCTAAGGAGCGCGAAGTTTCGCCCAGAAAGGCAGAGAGAGTGACTCGGTCTGGATTGGGCGTTCCTTGGCGAGCCCTTGGCGTCTTTGCGCTTCGGAGTGAGGATTTAGCCGACCCAGCCGTGCTGGTTCCGGACCTCGATCATCGCGGCGAGGATGTCGTTCCAGGTCTGCTGCTTCATCAGCACCTCGTTCGGGAACATGCAGCCGTCCCAGCAGATGTGCTTCATCTTCTTGGTTACCTTGCCCTGCTTGTCGCGGAGCCAGTAGCCGGAGTCGCGGACGATGTTGAGCTTGCCGCGCGGATCGGTGGCGAGGCAGTGCTTGCCGGTCTTCTCGTGGTCGCCGGAGCCGAAGACGGAGCCGTCGTTCTGGGCCACGTGGAAGTCGATCGTCCACGGGCGCAGCGCGTCGGTGAGCTTGGTCATCGCCTTGTGGAACTCGGCGGGCTCGTAGTGGTACTTCTTGGGCACGAGGCGGTGGTTCTCGGCATTCGCGCCCAGCGTATACAGGTGGGTGTGCGACATGTCGGCCTGGAAGCCGACGACCTTGGGCATATCGACCGCCTCAAGGAGGTTCACCATGTTCTTCCACGAGTGCATCCCACCCCAGCAGATCTCGCCCTCGGCGGCCAGACGCTCGCCCTCGCCCTTCGCGATCTTGCCCGCTTCGCGGAACGTCTGGGCGATCAGCTTGGTGCAGCCCTTCGGGTCCTTGTCCCACGCGGTCACGCCCGTAGCGCTGTCGATGCGGACGATGCCGTAGGGGCGCACGCCGAGCTCGCGCAGCCGCCGCGCGATGCGGATAGCCTTGCGGACGTGGCTGACAAAGTTGGCGCGCGCCTTCTCGTCGCCGCCCGCGGAGGCATCGAACCACACCGGGGCGACCACCGAGCCGACCGCCAGGCCCTTGGCTTTGATCTTGGCGGCGAGCGCCTTGATGCCGTCATCGGAGATATCGATGTCGGTGTGCGGGTTGTAGAGGAAGAGGTCGACGCCGTCGAACTTCACCCCGCCGACCTCCGCCTTGGCGGTGAGGTCGAGCATAGTGTCGAGGTCGATGAACGGTTCCGCGCCGGGGCTGCCCTTGCCGACTAGGCCGGGCCACATGGCGTTGTGCAGTTTCGGGTAGTTGTTGGAGGACATAGGAAAGCCGGGAAACGAAGGGTAGGGAGGACTGAGGAGGTAGAAGCGAGAAGCGAGTAGTGGGGAGCGAGGAGCTTGTGCTTGGCTACTCACTCCCCGCTCCTCGCTCCTGCCCGCTCAGAACTTGTTCTTGCGGTAAGCGCCCATCGCGGGGGCGTCGGGGTTGACCTCGGGGCCGAAGTACCGGAGGCACACGAGGGGCTCGGTGGTGCTGGTGTTCTCGAAGGTCACCCCGGCCTGCGCGCCGGCCTCGGTGCAGAAGTACTCGTCCTCCGTCAGTTCGGTGAAGCGGATCAGCTTCGGCGAGTTGAGCGGCTGGCCGTTGATGCGGCCGCTGCCCTGCACGCAGATGAGGCCGTAGGCGCCGTTATCCTTGACGGTGCACTTGGTGCCCGGCTCGACCGTGAGTTCCTTCGCGGTGAACAGCTGCTCGCCGTCGATGCGGCCGTAGACGATCCAGCGGTCGACCCAGCCCTCGGCGCGCGTGTCTGCGACCGGCACCGGCTCCAAGTAGTGGTTGTCCTTGAAGTTCGGATCGACGTTCTTGTCCCAGTCGAGCTGGTCGACGATGAAATCCACGTCTTGGTGCTTCGCCTTGGGCATGTCCTTCACGAGGAGCGACCACGGCACCTCGCGGCCCTCGACGAGGTTCTGGTACATTCCGAATACGTCGGAGCCCCACTGGGGTTCGTAGGTGCAGAGGGATCCGGGCGCGTGCAGGATGCAGGGGTCGATGAGCCAGCCGCTGCCGGGCTTCAGGCGATAGGCCTTGGAGAGGTCGAGGATTCCGTTGTCCCCCTTGTTCCAGTTCCGGATGCACTGCCGCACCTGCTCCTTGGTGGTGCCGGGCTCGAGGCCCATAAAGGTGTAGGGGAAGTTGTTGCCGACGTTGTTGTGCTGGGGCGGGAAGTAATAGGACTCCGGCTTGCCCTCTTGGCCGACCAGCTTCGCCTGCTTGGCGCTCTGGTGCATATGGTGCGGGATCGGCCCCATGTTATCGAAGAACTTGGAGTAGACGGGCCAGCGCTTGAACTTCTTCCAGATCGCGGAGCCGACCAGGATGGCGCCGGTGTCGGCGACCGCCTGCTGGAGGGTGAAGCGCTTGTTGCCGACGACGCACCAGCTCAGGCCCTCGTCCCAGGCGCGGCCTTCGTTGGCGGTGGGCGTGGTGGAGGCGAACCAGCGCTCGTCGATCCCGCCGCGGTTCAGGCCGTAGGCGTAGGTGTCGTCGGGGTGGAGTTTGATGCGCAGGCCGGGCTGCAGGAAGGAGCGGGGCACCCAGGCTGGGGCGAGGCGCAGGAGGCCGCCGGTGTCGGCGAGTGCGCCCTCGACGAGGGAACGGGTGTTGGACTTGACCGTCTTCAGGTCGGCGGTGGTTTTCGGCATGGGAAAAAGGAGTGCGCGGGGGCGCGGGGGCGGGGATGCGGGGAGGAACCTTGTCCAGCGGAAGGCGCCGAGGCGGGGGAGGTCAACCGCCTAGTGGGGGGAGCGCGTATTTTGCCGCCCCGTCCGCGTGGCGGGGCCTGGGGCCCCCCGGGCTCAGTCGTTGAAGGCCTGACGCGAGTGCTGCGCGAGGTAGGCGGCGATCTCGGCGGTGAAGAGCGCGCCGAACTCCGCCCGTTTCCGCTCGCCGATCCCTGGGATCCCCTCGAGTTGCGCATCCTCCGTCGGGTAATGCCGGGCCATCGCCCGGAGCGTGTTATCCCCGAAAATGATGTATGCGGGCACGCGCCTTTCGTCCGCGAGCCGCTTCCGCAGGGCCCGCAGGCGGGCGAACAGGATCTCGTCGCATTCGATCTCGCCTGCCCGGCGCGCCGCGGACCGCCGCGCCTGCGGGAGCGCGAGGGGCTTGGTCAGGGTGATCGGGGTGCGTTGCCGCAGCGCCTCCCGCCCGGCCTCGGTCAGCTCTAGGGTGGCGAATTCGCCGGAGGCCACCTGCAGCAGGCCGAGGCGCAGCAGTTCGCGGCCGACGCCCGCCCACTGGGTCCGGTCCAACTCGGCGCCGATCCCGTAGGTCGTCAGCTGGTCGTGCCCCCAGCGCCGGATCTTCTCCGTGCCGGCCCCGGTCAGGACCTCGATCACGTGGTTCAGGCCAACGCTGAAGCCACTGTGCCGGATGATTCGGTAGACGCACGAGAGGAACTTCTGGGCAACGAGGGTGCCGTCGTAGGTTTCCCGCGGCTCCAGACAGTTGTCGCAGGCGCCGCAGGCCGGTTCCGGGTAGGTCTCCCCGAAGTAGGCGAGCAACTCGGCGCGGCGGCAGCCCGCGCTCTCCGCGAAGTGCACGATCTGGCGCAGCTGGGTCCGCGCCACCTGCTGCTCCTGCGCATCGGTGATCTCGTCGAGGAAGTGCGTCTGCTTCGCGATGTCGCCGGGACTGAACAGCAGCAGGCAGTCCCCGGGCAGTCCGTCGCGTCCCGCGCGGCCGGTCTCCTGATAGTAGCCCTCGATGTTTTTCGGCAGGTCGTGGTGGATCACCCACCGGACGTTGGGTTTGTTGATCCCCATCCCGAACGCGATCGTCGCGCAGATGATGCGGGTTTCGTCGCGGAGGAAGGCCTCCTGGTGGCGGGCGCGGGTCTCCGGGTCGAGGCCGGCGTGATAGGGGCGGGCGGAAAAGCCGCGGCCGGCCAGGGCCTCGGCCACCCGCTCGGTGGCGGCGCGGCTCGCGCAATAGATGATGCCGCTGTCCGCCTCCCGCTGCCGCACGAACGCGATCACCTGCTTCAGCGGCTCATCCTTGGGCAGCACCCGGTAGGTCAGGTTCGGCCGGTTGAAGCTGGCGACGAACACCTCCGGGTCACGCAGGCCGAGCTGGCGGACGATGTCCTCCCGCACCCGCCCCGTGGCCGTCGCGGTGAGCGCCATCATCGGTACCTCCGGCAGGGCGGCCCGGAGCCGGCTGAGCTGGCGGTACTCGGGCCGGAAGTCGTGGCCCCATTCGGAGACGCAATGGGCCTCGTCGATGGCGATCGCCGTAACGTTCCAACGGCGCAGGTTCTCCTCCCAGCCCTCCAGCAGCAGGCGCTCCGGAGCCGCGTACAACAGGCGGAACTCGCCGCGGTGCAGGCCCCGCAGTCGCGAACGCGCATTCTCTGCGTCGAGCGTCGAGTTGAGGAAGGTCGCGGCGACGCCGCTCGCTTGGAGGGCGTCGACCTGGTCCTTCATCAGCGCGATCAGGGGGGAGACGACCACCGTCAGGCCGTCGCGCGCCAGCGCCGGCAGTTGGAAGCACAGCGACTTGCCGCCTCCGGTGGGCAGCAGGGCGAACACGTCCTTCCCAGCCAGCGCGGCCTCGCAGATCTCGCGCTGGAGCGGGCGGAAGGACGAGTAACCGAAGGTGGTGCGGAGCAGCAGGTCGAGGTCGGACACGGGAAGGGGATTCAGCGGCCCACGGCCTGGCGGGTCTCGGTCAACGCGGCGCGGATGTCCGCCCGTCCGGGTTCCTCGCGCGCCAGCCGCTCGAGGTGGGGGAGCGCCTCCGCCGCCCGCCCGGTGCGGAGCAGCACGAAGGCGAGGGCGCGACGCGATTCGCCAAAGGTCGCATCCGCGGCGAGGGCCTCGCGCCAAGCGGCCAAGGCGGCCTCGACGGCATCGAGCTCAAGCAGGACGTTGCCGAGGTTGTGCCGCGGCCGGGGATCTTGGGGGCGCAGCGCGGCGGCGGCCGTAAAATGCTCCCGGGCCTCCGCGGCGCGCCCGGTCGCGAGCGCCTGGCGGCCGAGTTCGCCGCGGACCTCGCCCAAGGCGAGAGCGGTCGGCTGGTGCGCTGGCGCGCGCCGGAGGTTCTCCTCCAGCATTGCCCGGGCCTCCTCGGCGCGGCCGAGGCGGAGGGCGCAGAGGGCGAGGTTATGGCGCGTGTCCGGGTCGCCGGGCCGCCGGCGCTCGGCCTGGCGGAAATGCTCCGCGGCGACCGCAAAGTTCCCGCGCGTGAACTCCGCCTGCCCCAAGTTGTGGTGCGCCCGCGGGTTGTCCGGGCGGCGCGCCACCGTCTCGGTCCACAGCGTCACCTCGTCCCGATAACTCCCGTGCCGTACGGCCGCCGCCGCCGTGAGCGCCAGCAACGCACCGCCCGCCACCATCCAGCCCTGCTTGGGCGCCCGTCGGACCAGCAGCGCCGCGAGCAACGCGAGCGGCGCCGCGAGGGCGACGTACATCCGGTGTTCCGCGATCGTCTGCGAGGCCACTGGTACGAGGCTGGAGGACGGCGCCAGGCA
>JBILWD010000204.1:0-6938 GCA_044370095.1 Opitutaceae bacterium
CGCGAGATGTGCAGCGGCAGGTCCTCGCTGTCGACCACGCCCTTGAGGAAACGCATCCACTCCGGGAGCAGGTCCTTCGGCTTGGCGTCGATCAGGACCTTGCGGCAATACAGGGATACCGACGGCTCCAGCCGCGCGAAGCCCAGCTTCTCGGTGTTCTCCTGCGGCACGAACAGCAGGGCGTTGATCGAGAGGGGCGCGTCGGCGCTGAAATGCAGCCGCAGGCGGGGTGCGTCGGACGCGTGGGCCTGGAATTTATAGAACTCGGTATATTCCTCGTCCTTGATCTCCGCCTTATTCCGCAGCCACAGCGCCTGCACGGTGTTCAGGCGCTTGCCGTTCAGGTTGATCGGGAAGGCCACGAACGTGCTGTAGCGCTCTAGAATCTCCTTTAGACGCCACTCCTCCGCGAATTCCGCGCACTCGTCCTTCAGGTCGAGGACGATCTTCGCCCCGCGCTGCTCGCTGGCACTCTCCTCGATCGCGTAGCTGCCCGACCCATCGCTCGTCCAGACGTGCCCCGCCTCGCCCGGCTGCCAGGAATGAGAGTGCACGCGCACCGACTTGGCCGCCATAAAGGCGGAATAGAAACCCACGCCGAACTGGCCGATCAGGTTCGAGTTCTTCGCCCCGCCCTCACCGAGGGCCTTCAGAAAAGCCTTCGAACCCGAGTGCGCGATCGTCCCCAGGTTCTTGATCAGCTCGGCCCGCGACATCCCGATGCCATAGTCTTGGATGGTGATCTGCTTCGCCTTCTCATCCGTGGTGACGTTGATCTCCAGCGGCAGCTGGTCGTCGTGCACGTTTTTCTCCGTCAGCTGGGTGTGGCGCAGCTTCTCCAACGCGTCGGAGGCGTTAGAAACCAGCTCCCGCACGAAGATCTCTTTCTCCGTGTACAGGGAGTGAATGACGATATCGAGCAGCTGCTTGATCTCGGCTTGGAACTCAAACTTCTCGGGCGTGGTGGTCGACATAGCGGTAAAGGGTTCAGTTTAGGGCGGGCGGGGAAAAATCAAGCGGCACGGCGCCGCGCTTCACGGATGGACGGCCGGCAGGCGCTCGACGCGGACGCGGCGGGCCGTCTCGGCCCCGACCTCGACCGCCGCAATCCGATACTCGCCGACGTCAAAGGACTCTCCCCTCCGCAGCGGTCGGCCCCGGTGGCGCTCGGCCCAGCGGGCCACGGTCTCCCGCGGCTCCCATTCAAAGGCCCAGCCGGTCTCCGCCTGCAGCTCGCGCATCGTGAAGCGTCCGCTCACCTCGATCGCCGCCTCCTCCCGCCCGAAAACGGGCCCCCGGCCGATGTCCAGTTCGTCGCGAATATCCCCCACAATCTCCTCCAACACATCCTCTAGGCTCACCAGGCCCGCCGTTTTCAGGTCCGCATCCAGCACGACCGCCAGATGCACGCGCGACTGCCGGAACAATTCGATCATCGTGTGCACCGGCGTTTTCACCATAAAGGTCAGGGCCGGCCGCAACAAAGGTTCGAAGGACGTCTCCGGGCCCAGCGCCTGCGCCTGCCACAGCCACTCGCGCACCAGCACGAGGCCCTGCACGTCGTCCAAGGAGCCCCGGCACACGGGGAAGCGGCTAAAACCCGCCGTCTGCGCGAGGCGGAAGTTTTCCTCCATCGGCCGGTCCGCCCACAGCACCACCATCTGGTCCCGGGGCCGCATCACCTGCTGGGCGGTGACCGACCGCAGCCGCAGCGAACTGACCATAATGCGGTTGATCAGGGCATCGCCCGGATGGCTGTGCCGCGCTTGGCTGAAGACGTACTCGAGTTCCTCCGCACTGAAACCGTGCTCCCCCTCACTCGCCGGTTCTAGGCCAGCCCAGCGCAGGATCCGGTTGGCGGTGCCATTCAGGACCCAAATAAACGGGAAGAACGCCTGGTAGAACAACACCAGCGGCCCCGCCACCCGCAGCGAGACCGCCTTCGGCCGCTGGATCGCCAGGGACTTGGGGGTCAGCTCGCCCAGCACGATGTGCAGGAAGGTGATCACCGAGAACGCGACCGCGAAGGAGATGGATTTCACCGCCGCCGGATCCGTGATCCCCAGTTGGCCCAGCAACGGCTCCAGTCGCTCGCCAATCACGGGTTCCCCGATCCAGCCCAGCCCCAGACTGGTCAGGGTAATGCCCAGCTGGGTCGAGGACAGCACTGCATCCAGATGGGTCGTGGCGAAGAGCGCCATCCGGACCCGCCAGCCCCCGTTCCGCGCGAGGGGGCGCAACTGGCTGGCGCGGATCTTCACCAAGGCGAACTCGGCCGCGACAAAGAAGCCGTTGGCGGCCACCAACCCCAGCACCAACAGCACCTCCAGGATGATCTTCAGAACTTCCACGGCCGATTGAGGTAAAGGGACAGACCACGCATCCCGGTCAGAGTGGAACCCGCCCCGCGAGGCTCAACCGCAATCGCCGCCGCCGCCCTCCCGGGGGCTATGGGGCCGTGCGTCGCAGCGGGGTCAGCGTGACCGGCCCCAGCAACCCCGACGGCTGCAGCGGCCAGCCCGCGGCATCGAACGGCTGGTAGTTGATGTTCACGAAGTTGATCTCCCGCATCACCTTCCACGGCACCTGCCGGCGGTCGAGGTCGCGGATGCGGTTCGCGGCGAGGTTGGTCACCTCAAGTTCGAGGACGTTACGCCCTGGCCGGACCAACCCGTTCACGTGCAGCCGGTAAGGCACGCTCCAGGCGGTGCCCGCCGGCTGACCATTGAGGGTCACCCGGGCGCTCTCCCGCACCTCGCCCAAATCCAAGCGCCAGTCGGCCGCCGGCTGGGCTGGGGCTTCAAACTCGATCCGGTAACGGGCCGTGCCGGCGAACCGCTGCGTCGCCTCCCCGCCCAGCTCGGTCCAAGAGCGCAGGGCCGGCGTGCGCAAGGAGGTGGGCAGCTCCGGCCCCCCCGCCACGAACTCCACCTGCCATTCGCCGTTGAGCGCGAGGGCCGGGCCGGCGTCCGCCACGACCGGCCACGGCGGCACCGCCACGGCTGGCTCCGCGTCCAAGGCGCGAAGAATCACGGATTCCCCGGGCGCCAGCTCCAGCCAAACCTCGGTGCCGCCCGCCGCCGGACGCTGGGGCAACCGTCCCGTCCGGCCGTCCAACGGATCCATCCGCACGCAACGGGCGAGGGCCCCCAGTTGGATCCAACCCCGGTGCTCCCGGGCGCCCAGGTGCGCGATGAAGTAATCCCGCCCCTCGGGCGTCGCCCGGCGGATCCAGGCCAGACCGTCCCGCGCCCACGCCTCGCGGCGCACGAGCGGCTCCAATTGCGCCAGCACCGCCGGAGTCGGGGCGACCCCTGCAGCTTTCAGTTGCCCCAGCGCCTGTCGGAACGCGAGGCGGCGCGAACCGAGGCGGCCTCGCCCGGGCACGTCCTCCGGCCAAGCTTCGAAAATCACCCGGGCCCCCGCCTGCACCAGCGCGGCGAGCCTTTGCAGGGTCTCCGGGGGCATCCGGCGGGCCGCCGGCACTACCAGCACGCGATAACCACCCCCGGGGGCCACCAGCCGGCCCTGCTCCACCCGCACGCGCTCCAATTGCCGGTCCGAAATGTAGTCAAAGGCATAACCCCGGTCGAGGAGCCCGCGCGCCAAGCTGCCCACCGGCTGCGCCGTGAGCCAATCGACGTGGTGGACGGTCAGCATCCGCGCCAGCCCGTTCGGATCGTCCCACACGTCAGCGGCGGGCCAATACAGCAGGATCTCGTTGTCGGGCCGGCCGCGCTGAAGCACCGACTGGACGCGCGTCACGTACGCATTGAGGGCCCCAAACTCGCGCCACCAAGGGTTGCGCGGATGGAACTGGGTGGAGGCATAGAACAGCCAGCCGGGCCAGGGCGCGTCCGCGGGGGAATAGACCGTGCCGTGATAGAACACGTGGTTGATCCCATCGGCCAGGATCCGGTCCACCTCCGGCTTCACGTAGGCGAGGGCGACCTTCCAGTGGTCCCGCAGCCAGGTGGCCGTCTCGCTCGAAGCCAGCGGCTTCCCCATTACGTGGGCGGCGGACGAGGCCATCCGCACCACCAGCGGCTCGGGCAGGTCTTGGTCGTGGCGCACCTCGGTGGGATCGCGCCGCAGGCCCGGGATCGGAAAAGGCGTTGAGCCGAAGACCTCCGTCTCCGGGATGTCCACGGCGCCGTAGAGGTCGAGCAGGTTGGCGGGGGCCCCGTGGGATTGGTTGCGGACCAGGAAGCCGTGGCGATGGGACCAGTCGATCCACCCCTGGAGGTACTCGAGGTGCAGGGCGCCGAGGGTGTCGCGGTAATCGGCCTTGATGCGGGCGAGCGTCTCCCGGTCCACCGTGGTAACGGTCGCGGGGTCGCGGGCGGTGAGGGCGGTGGCGTAGGGCTGGAGATCGTAGCCGTGGCGCGCGCGGAAGACCGCCGGCAGGCGTGCCGTCCAGCTGGCGTTGAAGTATTCGAACGAATCGTGGAACTGGCCGCGGACGAGGTCGCGAGGGAAGGCCGCGAAGGCGCGTTCGAAAGGCGCTAGGTAACGGCCTAGCGCGGCGGCCGAGTAGGGATCCACGACCAGACCCTCACCCCCGGGGGCGGCCCGCTTGACCTGCATCCGGGTCGGTTCGCCGGTCAGGCGTCCGTCTTGGAGCACGACCTTCTGCAAGGCGTCTGCGGGCTGCACCCACGGTCCGCCGAAGGGCCAGCCGGTTCCGGTGGCCATATCGACGCCGAGGCCCAGCCGCCTCGCCTCGCGACCGGTGTGGGCCAGCAGCTCCATCCATTGGGGGGAAAGGAACGGCACGTAGCGGCTGTCCGCGCCCCGCGCGCCGTAGATGGGCGTGATCTCGACGCCGCCCAGGCCGGCGGCCGCGAACTGCTCCAGCTGGGCGGTCAGGTTGGCCGGGTCGACCGCGCTCCCGGGCCACCACCAGCGGGTCCACGGCCGGCTTTCCCGCGTGGCGGGCGGCCAGGCGGTCGGATCAGGGGCGGCCGCCGCGGGGGCGATCGCGGGCGTCAGCAGGGCAAGCAGGGCGGCAAGGCCCGCGGGGTGCAGGGGCGACCGAAGGGGCATTAGGGGTAGGGAAGGGAACGGGCGCCGCGGGGCGAGGCGGCGGTCAGCGGACAGTCGGGCGGCGTCAACCGCCCAAGTAGGTTGCCTTGAGCCGCGGATCCGCCCTCAGCTCCGGGCTCGGGCCCGACATCACGATGCGCCCCGTCTCTAGGACGTAGGCGCGACTGGACACCTCGAGGGCGAGATTGGCGTTCTGCTCCACCAGCAGGATGGTGATGCCCCGCTGGCGGTTGATCGCCACGATCTGTTCAAAGATCGTGGTGATGAGCCGCGGCGCGATGCCCAATGACGGCTCGTCGAGCATCAGGAAGCGCGGGTTGCCCATCAGGGCCCGGCCGATCGCCAGCATCTGCTGCTCCCCGCCGGACAGGGTGCCCGCGGTCTGGCGCAGGCGCTCCCGCAACCGGGGGAACAGCGCAAACACCTCTTCCCGGTTCCGCGCCACGCGGTCCCGGTCCCGGTCGAGGTAAGCGCCCATCGCGAGGTTTTCGGCGACAGTCAGGTTGGAGAACACCATCCGCCCCTCCGGCACGTGGCCTAGCCCGCGGGCGACGATTCGGTGGGCCGGCTGGCCCAGCAGCGGCTGCCCGTCAAACTCCGCCTTGCCGCTGGCCCGGACGAGGCCCGAGAGCGCCCGCAGGGTGGTGGTTTTGCCTGCCCCGTTGCCGCCGATCAGGGTCACGATCTCCCCCGGGCCGATGGCAAAGGAAACCCCGCTCAGCGCGTTGATGGCGCCGTAGGAGACCCGCAGGTCGGAGACTTGGAGCAGGGGCGCGCTCAATGGTGGGCGAGGTTACGGTGGTGGTCCTCGCCGAGGTACGCCTCGATGACCTTGGGGTTCGCTTGGATCTCCGCCGGGGTCCCTTCGGCGATCTTCACGCCGTAGTCCAGCACCGCGATGCGCCGGCAGCAGCCCATCACGACGCGCATCGAATGTTCTACCAGCAGGATCGAGAGGGAGAATTCGCGCTGCACGCGCTGGATGAGGCTGATTAGCTCGACCTTCTCCGTCGGGTTCATCCCGGCCGCGGGCTCGTCGAGCAGCAGCAGCCGCGGGCGCGTGGCGAGGCAGCGCACGATCTCCAGCCGCCGTTGCTCGCCGTAGGGCAGGCTGCACGCGGGGTCGTTCCGCCGGGGGCCGAGATGGAACAGTTCCAGCAACTCCTCCGCCCGGCGGGTCACGTCCGCCTCGTCCCGCGTGAAGGCCGCGCCGCGTAGCAGGGCCTGCCAAGGCCGCGTGCCGCGGTGCAGGTTGGAGGCGGTGCGCACGTTATCGAGCACGGACAGGCGGCCAAACAGGCGGATGTTCTGGAAGGTCCGCGCAATGCCCAGCGCGGTGATCTGGTGCGGCCGTAGACCGGCGAGGTCGTGGCCCCGGAACCGGAGCGCTCCGGCGGAGGGAGGGTAGACCCCGGTGATGAGGTTGAAGACGGTCGTCTTGCCGGCCCCGTTCGGCCCGATCAGCCCGCAGAGCTCGTCCTCGCCGATCGTCAGGTCCACCGCGTTGACCGCGGTGAGGCCCCCGAAGCGGAGCGTCGCCCCTTGGAGTTCCAGCAGCGCCGCCATCGGTTCAGGCCGTCCCGCCCCGGCGGGGGCGAACGAGCAGGCCCTCGGGCCGCAGGATCATCAGCAGGATGAGCAGCAGCGCGTACAGGATCATCCGGTACTCGGCGATCGGCCGGAGCACCTCGGGCAGCAGGGTGAGCAGCACCGCGGCACCCACGACCCCCGCGGTGTGGCCCATCCCGCCCAAGATCACCATCACCACGACCTCGATGCTCCGGGTGAAATCAAAGCCCGTCGGGGTGATGGTCAGCTTGAAGTGGCCATACAGTCCGCCGGCAATCCCGGCGAAAAAGGCTCCCACCACGAAGGCCACCACCTTGTAGCGC
>JBILWD010000205.1:0-6899 GCA_044370095.1 Opitutaceae bacterium
GCGGCCGCGCTCGCGCATCCCGACGACGTTGTGCGCGCCTGGGCGGTGCAGCTCGCTACCGAGGATCCCGGCCGCCCGGCCCTGCCCGCAGAACAATTCTCGGGCCTCGCCGCGACCGAATCCTCCGCGCACGTGCGCCTCGCCCTCGCCTCCGCCGTCCCCGCCCTGCCGCCGGCCGCGCGCTGGCCCGTCGCGGCGGCCCTCGCCGGCCGGGCCGATGACGCGGCCGACCGCTTCCTGCCGCGCCTCGTCTGGTCCGCGCTCGCGCCCGAAGTCGCCGCCGACCTGCCGCGCGCCCTCGCCCTCGCGCGGGAGACGCCCCTGCCGGTGGTCGCGGATTCCCTGCGCTGGTTCGCCGCGCGCCAGCCCGCGGGCCGCGAGGCCCTCGTCGCGGAGGTCGCGGCCGGCGGCCCCGTGCGCACCCTGCGACTGCTCGCCTTCGCGCTCGAGGCCGAGGCCGGGCTGCCGATGCCCGCGGCCTGGCCTCGGCTCGCGGCCCGCTTCGCCGGCACGGCGGACCCGCACGCCCGCGACGCCGTGGAGCAACTAGCCGCCCTCTTCGGCGACCGCTCCGTGCTCGGTCCGGTGCGCGCGCGTCTCGCCGACCGGAACGTCCCCGTCGCCGAGCGGCGCCGCGCCCTCGACCTCCTCCGCCGCGCCGGCGATCCGGGCGCCGTACCGCTCCTCGCCGAACTCCTCGGCGACATCGACCTGCGCGCGGCCGTCATCCCGCTAGTTGGTGCCGCGCCCGACGCCACCGCGGCCGCTCAAGCGCTGCTCGGTGCCTTCCGCGGCTTCGGCCCCGCCGAGCGCAACGCCGCGCTCGCCGTGCTAACCGGCCGGGCCGAGCTCGCCCGCGCGCTCCTCGGCGCCGTGGCCGCGGGGACTTTCGACCGGCGCGACCTCACCGCCCTCCACGCCCGCCAGCTGCGGAAGCTCGGCGACGCCGAGGTCAACCGCCTCCTCGAGCAGGTCTGGGGCCGCGCGGCGGAGGCCTCCACGGACGCGAAGGCCACCATCGCGCGCCTGCGCGACACGTTCCGCAACGCCCCCGTCTGGGCCTTCGACGCCGCGGCGGGCCGGCGCACCTACGAGCGCCTCTGCGCCGCCTGTCACGTCTCCGGCGGGCCCGACGCCGGCCGCCTCGGCCCCGACCTCGCGGGCACTTGGCGAAACGGCCTCGATTACTTTCTCGAAAACATCATCGACCCGAACGCCGTCGTCGGCGCGGCCTACGAGCTGCACGTCCTGACGCGGCGCGATGGCACGGTGGTCTCCGGAATGATCGACCGTGAATCGGACACCGCCGTGGTGGTGCGGACCGTGGCGGAGACGGTGACCATCCCGCGGGCGGACCTCCGGGAGCGGCAGCGCACGACCCAGTCGCTGATGCCGCCCGGCCTGCTCGAGGCCCTGCCCGAGCGCGAGGCGGTCGAGCTCCTCAAGTACCTCACTGAACCGCGCTGAGTTCCCGCCCGGGCGCGTCAGCGCGTGGGCCGGAGCTGGAGCAGCACGTTGGCGGCGGTGATGAGCGCGCCGCCGGCGAGCAGCCCGGCGGTGAGTGTCTCGTTGGCGTAGCTGATCCCGGTCCACACCGACAGCCAGCCGGGGAGGAACAGGGCGAGCGCGGCGGCAAAGACCGGTTCGACGCAGTAGAGCAGCCCGGCCTCGGTGGCAGTGATGCGCGGCTGGAAGGCGGTCATCAGCCCGAAGGCGCCGAGCGTGCAGAAGACGGTGAGGGCGGCGGTGAGGCCGAGCCAAGCGGGCGACTGCCACGGGAGGACGAGCGCGGCGAAGTCGGGCGCGGTGGCAAAGGCGAGAACGGCGAAGAGGACGGCCTCGGTGGCGAACATCACGAACGTGATCGGCAGGGTGCGGTTGCCGGCGAACTCCGCGCGCTCGAGAGCGAAGATCTGCACCATAAAGAAGACCGAGCAGAGCAGCGTCTCGGCCTCCCCGCGGCCGAAGCGCAGCGGGGACTCCCCGGCCGCGAACGGGTGAAATCCGCTCAACACCGCAACCCCGGCGAGCACCAGGCCGCACGCGAGCCAGACGGGCGGCGCAGGCAGGCGGCGGACGCGCCACGCGAGCCACGCCGGGATGAGGAGGGCGTAGAACTGGGTGAGGAAGGCCGAGGTACTCGCGGCCGTGTATTGCAGGGCGTCGTTCTGCAACAGCATCCCCGCCGCGCCCGAGAGCCCGAGGATTAGCCCCTGCCGCCACTCCGACGCGGTGGCCCCGCGCAGCACGGACGGGCGGAACGCGAGGAGCACGAGCGTCGCGAGCAGGAACCGCGGCGCGACGGTGTACACCGCCGCGAACCAAGAGCCGCCGTCCGGGACCAGCGTCGCGTGCAGCAGGCCCGTGGCCTTCACCAGCGGGAAGCTGAGGCCCCAAAGCAGGTTCGCGAGCAGCAGCATCCCAATCGCTCGGGCACGGACGGAGGCGGCGGAGGCGGAGTCGACCGGAGAAACCACGGCAAAGAAAAGCCGCCGCGAGGAACCTCGCGGCGGCCGGGTAAAGCGAGACTGAGATGCCTTACTTCAGGTTCTTCGAGACGAGCTTCGTCATCTCGAACATCGAGACCGAGGCCTTGCCACCGAAGATCGCCTTGAGGGCGTCGTCGGCGTTGATCTGGGTCTTCACCTTCTTGTCCTGGAGGCCCTTCTTCTTGATGTACGCCCAGAGCTTCTTGGTCAGCTCGGTGCGGGGAAGCGGGGCGGCACCGACGACAGCAGCGAGCTTGTCGTTCGGGGTGACCGGCTTCATGAACGCGGCGTTCGGCTTACGGGCGGGCTTCTTGGCGGCTTTTTTAGCCATGGTATTTGGTTTTGATTTTGGGTTTTTCCCTCTGAAACGAGTTAGCTTCTAGAGGGAACGCGCGGCGCTTGCCTAGGAAAATCTTCGCCCCGGCCCCGCCGCGGCCCTCTAGGATTCGGGCCGCGGCAGGCTTGGCGCCGGCCCCCGCGTTGCCCCAACCTCGTCGTTGATGTCCTCCGCCGCCGCCCGCGACCACTCCCGCGCCGTCCTCCAGCTGGCCGGCGCGGCCGTCTGCTGGAGCTTCGCCGGCGTGCTGATCAAGGCCGTCGCCGCTACCTGGCCGGGCCTCGCCGTCGCTGGCGGCCGCGGCGCCGTCGCGGCGATCTTCCTCCTGCTCACCAACCGCGGCCTGCGCTTCCACTTTTCCCGCGACCAAGTGATCGGCGCCCTCGGCTACGCGGCCTGCACAATCACGTTCTGCACCGCGACCACGATGACCAGCGCGGCCAACGCGATTTTACTCCAGTACACCGCGCCGGTATGGGTTGCGCTGCTCGGCGCTTGGCTGCTGCGCGAACCGGCCACGCGCGTAGACTGGCTCACGATCGCCGCCGCCCTGGGCGGGATGGCGCTCTTCTTCCACGGCAGCCTCTCGATCGGCGAAATCGCCGGCGATCTGCTGGCGCTACTCAGCGGGGTCTGCTTCGCCGCGATGACCATCGCCCTGCGCCGCCAACGCGACGGCTCCGCGGTGGAATCGATCATCCTCGGCAACGCCCTCGCCTTTGCCGTCGGCCTGCCGTGGATCATCAGCGCGCCGCCGCTGCCGCCGACCGGCTGGGCCGCGCTCCTCGCCCTCGGCACCGTGCAACTCGGGGTCTCGTACTGGCTATACGCCCGCGCCATCCGCCACGTCACGGCGCTCGAGGCGGTTCTCATCCCCGTGATCGAGCCGGTGCTGAACCCGGTGTGGGTGCTGATCTTCGTCGGCGAACAACCCTCGGGCTGGGGCCTCGCTGGCGGCGCGATCGTGCTCGGCGCCGTCACCGCCCGCGCGGTCGCTTCGATCCTCGCCCGGCGCCGCATCTGATTTTCCCTCGATGAAGCTCCCGCTGCTCCTGCTCGCCGGCTCGCTTGCCGCCAACGCCGCCCTGGTCGTCGTCCTCGCGCGCCGCCCGGCGACGCCGGCCCCGGCCGCCCCCGCCCCCGCGCGGCCCGCCCCGGCCCCCGATCCCGCCGCCCGCCTCCGCGCCGCCCTCGCCTCCGGCCAAGCCCGCGACCTCGAGGCCGCCGGCCTCGATGCTGCCGCCGCGCGCGACCTGCTCCTCGGCCGCCGCCTCGCCGCCGCCCTCCAGCGCCCGCGGCCCGCCGCCGGCGAACGCTGGTGGCGCGCCGATCCGGCCGGCACCCAGGCCCGCGACCAGCTCCGCCGGCAACTCGGCGTGATCCTCGGCGAGACCCTCGGGGACGACGCCGGCCTCGCCGGCCCGGGCCTCGACTTCCTCCCGACCGCGAAACAGGCCGCCCTCCGGCGCATCGACCAGGATTACGCGGACCTGCGCGCCCGCTTCGGTGCCGGCGGGATCGTGCTCCCCTCGGACCAGGAACGGCTCCGCCTGCTCACCGCCGAGCGCGAACGCGACCTCGCCGCACTGCTCTCGCCGGAGGAACGCGCCGCCTACGACCTGCGCTTCTCGCCTTCCGCCGCCGTCGTGCGCGCCCGCTACGGCGAGGGCCTCGAGACGGAGGAGGAGTTCCGCCGCGTCTTCGCGCTGCAGCAGGCGTTCGACGCGCGCTTCCCCGCGGAGACGGCCGCCGCCCGCAACGACCCCGCGGGACGCCAGCAGTTCGCCGACGCCCAGCGCCAGCTCGAGGAGGCCGTCCGCGCCGCCCTCGGCGAGGACGCCTACGCCCGCGTGCGCCGGGCGCGGGACGGGGATCTGCGCAACCTCGAGGGCCTCGCCACCCGCCTCAACCTGCCGGCGGACACCACGGGACGGCTGGCCGCCGCCCGCGAGAACTTCGCCGCCGCGTCGCAGCGCCTGCAGGCCGACGCGAGCCTGCCCCCCGACCAGCGCCGCGCCCGCGTGCAGGCCCTCGCCGCCGAGGCGCGCACGACCCTCGCGCAGACCCTCGGGACCGAGGCCGCCGAGGCCTACGCCCGCCAGTCCCCCTGGGTCACGATGCTCCAGGGCGGCCTGGCCTTCAGCCTTACCCCGCCGGCCGACCTCCCGCTGCGGGCCCAGGGCATGAGCGTCTTCCCGGCGCTGCCCGCCGGCGCCAACCCGGCCGGCGCAGTCCGCCAGGCGGTCATCACCGAGACCGCGGAAGGCGGCAGTGGCGGCAACCGGATGGAGGTGCGCGTGCTCAACTTCTCGACCTCCGGCGCGCCGCCCGCGCCCACCAGCCCAGCGCCGGCCGGCGGCACGCCGATTCCCGTCCGCCCGCCGCGGCCCTGAGCCGCCGGCCGCGCCTCACTCGTCGGCTGGATCGCCCACGACGAGCAGGCGCACGGCATCGAGCCGCAGCCGCGCCTGGCCGATCGCCTCGCCGATTCGCTGCCGCTGCTCGGCCGCGAGCTCGATCTCCGCGGGGCGCACGGTGTCGTTGATCCGCCGCAGGCTCTCGAGGCGGGCCACGCCCTCGGCGAGCACGGCATCCGCCCGCGCCGCCGCCGCCGCCCGCACGGACGCCGCCGCCGCGTCGGCGCGCGCCTCCGCCGCCTCCAGCATCGCGCGCAGCAGGTCGCCGTTGAATCCGGGCCGTTCCAGCAGCGGCCGCAGCTCGCGGTCCACCGCCTCCGCCGCCATCGCCGCCGCGGGGTGTTCCGCGGTGCGGTCGCGGCCGCGGAGATCGACCACCACGCGCACGGGCGCGGGGGGAAGGAACTCGTCCACGTGCCAGCGCGCGTCGGCGACGGTCTCTAGCACGAACAGCACCTCCAGCAGGAGGTCCGGCTCTTCACCGGGCAGGCGCGCGCAGGCGGCGGTGCCGGCGGGCGACTCGAGGAGGAGGTCGATCGCGTCGCCCACCAGCGGGTGGTCGGCGGTCAGGAAGCGGATGTCCTCGCGCGCGAGGGCGCGGCGGCGATCGAAGGTCGCGAGCATCCCGTCGGCGGGGAGCGAGGGGAAACCCTCGACGTAGGCGTGGCTGGGGTCGAGGAAGAGATCGCCCTCCTCGTGGTCGCGGATGCGCACGCCGAAGTGGTCGAGCAGTTCCACGAGGAAGCGCCGCGGAAACGGGTCGGCGTCGGCGGCCTGCACCTTGGCGACGACGGCGGCGGCGGCCGCGCGGTCGAACGAGTTCAGCTCGAGCAGGCGGTCCCGCCCGCGCTGGAGCCGCTCCCGCAGCGTGGCGCGGAAGGCGGCCGTCTCGGCGACCAGCGCGGCGAGCTCCCGCGGGCCGGGTTCACCGTCCGGGGCGTACGTGGTGGCGAGCGCCACGAGCCGTTCCCGGAACGCCGCCTCGTAGTCGTGGCCGCCGTGCACCGGCGCGGCGAAGGCGTCGAGGCCCTGGTCGTACCAGGTGGCGAGGACCTCGCCCGCGCCGCCCGCGAGGTACGGGACGTGGATGTGCACGTCCGCGCCTTGGCCAATGCGGTCGAGGCGCCCGATGCGCTGCTCGAGGAGCGCCGGGTTGAGCGGCAGGTCGAGGAGGATGAGGTGGTGGGCGAACTGGAAGTTACGGCCCTCGCTGCCGATCTCGGAACTGAGCAGCAGCTGCGCGCCGTCGGGCTCGGCGAACCACGCCGCATTGCGGTCGCGCTGCACGAGCGGCAGGCCCTCGTGGAAGAGGGCAACCTTGGCGCTGATCACCTCCTGCAGGGCGGCGGCGAGCGCGAGTACCTTGCGCTGGGAACGGCAGATGAGGAGCGCCTTGGCGCCGCGCTCGCGCCGGAGAAAGGCCGCCAGCCACGCGACCCGCGGGTCGTCGCGGAAATTCGGGCGCAGGTCCGCGTCCTCCCCCGCCGCCTCCGCCCGCAGCTCGCGGGCGAGGCGCGCGTGCACCACCAACGGCGCCCCCTCCAGCGGGGCCGGGCAGTAACGGCGCCGCGGGAAACCGGTCATCGCGGCGCGGGTGTTGCGGAACACGACGCGGCCGGTGCCGTGCTGGTCGAGCAACGTGCGCAGCAGCGCCTC
>JBILWD010000206.1:0-6886 GCA_044370095.1 Opitutaceae bacterium
CTGCGCGGCCCTCGCGCTGGCCAACTCCCTATACCCGAACCCGCGCTATGTCGCGCGCATCGACGCCTGGCTGGCCGAAGGCATCGACCTCGACCCGGACGGCCAGTACACCGAGAAGAGCACGACAGTCTATTCGCCGATCGTCGACCGGGCCCTAGTTTTCGTGGCCCGCCTCCTGAACCGGCCCGCGCTCCTCGAGCCGGTCCGCAAAAATCTCGAGATGACCCTCTACTACATCCACCCGGATGGGGAGGTGGTCACGGAGGCCTCGCGCCGCCAAGACCGTTACCAGCGCGGGAGTATGGCCCGTTATTATTACTCGTACCGGCACCTGGCCCTGATCGATGGCAATGGCCGTTTCGCCGCGATGGCGCGGCAGATTGAGCGGACCGCCGCCGGCCAGATCAGCGAACTGCTCTCCTTCCTCAACGAGCCGGAGTTCTGGCGCCCGCTGCCGCCCTCCGCGCCGCTCCCGACCGACTACGCGCGCGAGTTCGCGTTCTCGCAGTTGGCCCGCATCCGCCGCGGCGCCGCGAGCGGGACGATCCTCGCGGGCAACACCACGCTGTTCTCGTTCCGCCGGGGCGATGCCGCCCTCGAGGCCGTGCGCCTCAGCAGCGCCTTCTTCGGTAAGGGCCAGTTCACCGCGGATTCGCTCACGGTGAAGGACGGCCGCTACGTCCTGCGGCAGGAATTGGAGGGGCCGTACTTCCAGCCGCTGTCGCCCGCGCAGATCGCGGACGGCGAGCACACCAAAATGGCGCCCAATGGCACGCTCGCCAACACCGGTCGCGCCATCCGCGCCCGCAGCAACATCTGCCGCCTGGAGGCGGTCGTGACCATCACGGAGCAGGCTGGCCGGTTCGAGCTGGAGTTCAGCCTCACCGGCACCGAGGCCGTACCGGTCGCGATCGAGCTGGCCTTCCGCCGCGGCGGGAAACTTGAGGGCGTGGAGGCCGTGCCGGGGCTGGCCGATGCCCACCTGCTGCGCAGCGGCACGGGCCGTTACCGCTTGGGGAACGACGTGATCGAATTCGGCCCGGGCCAGGTGGAGCATACCTACACCCAGATCCGCGGCGCCCTGCCCAAGTGGGACGGCCAGAGCGTGTACCTCACCGGCCTCACGCCCTTCCGCACCCGGGTTAAAATCAGCTGAAGCGGCCCCGCCCGATGACCGCCCGTCTGCGCCTCGCCGCCCTCGTCCTCCTTGCCGGCTTAGCCGGGCTGCGGTCGGCCGCGGCCGCGGTGCCGGAACGGCCCAACGTCCTGCTCGTCCTCGCGGACGATATGGGGCTTGGGGACGTCTCGCACCTCAACCCCGCCAGCCTCTGGCGCACCCCGCACCTCGATCGGCTGGCGCGGGAAGGGATGGTGTTCTCGGACGCGCATTCGTCCTCGGGCGTCTGCACGCCCACGCGGTACACGCTGCTCACCGGCCGCTACTCCTGGCGCGGCCGCCTCAAGCGCGGGGTGCTGCAGGGCTACAGTCCGCCCCTGATCGAGCCCGGGCGCCAGACCCTCGCCGGCTTCCTCCAGGCGCAGGGCTACACCACGGCCTTGTTCGGCAAGTGGCACCTCGGGCTCGACTGGGCCCGTTCCGGCCCGGCTCCGGAGGACGTCGATTGGACGCGCCCCTTTGGCGGCGGGCCCCGCGCCCACGGATTCGACCGCTTCCTCGGCATCAGCGCCTCGCTCGATATGCCGCCGTATGTGTGGCTGCGGGACGACCGCGTGACCGCCGCGCCGGCCGGCCGGGTGGGGGACAGTCCGGCGCCGCGGCTCTGGCGGGCGGGGCCGATCGGGGCGGATTTCAAGATGGAGGACGTGCAGCCGCGGCTCACGGCGGAGACCCTCGCGTTCCTCGGCGAACGGGCGGCGGCGCGCGACGGGCGGCCGTTCTTCGTGATGGTGTCCCTCGCGAGCCCGCACACGCCCACCTTGGCGACGGGCGAGTTCGCGGGGTCGACGCCCACGCCCTACGGCGACTTCGTCCGGCAGGTGGATGCGGACTTCGGCCGCATTTTGGCGGAACTCGACCGCCTCGGGCTGGCGCGCAACACCCTCGTCGTGTTCACGACCGACAATGGCTACGCGCCGGCGGGGGATATCCCGTCGCACCGGGCGCTCGGGCACGATTCGTCGGGTGGGTTCCGGGGCGCGAAGTCCGACTCCTACGAGGGCGGCCATCGGGTGCCGTTTCTGGCGCGCTGGCCGGGCGTGACGCCTCCCGGGGGGCGCTCGGGGGCGGTCATCGGGCACTTGGACCTGTTCGCGACGCTGGCGGAGGTGCTGGGGGTGCCGCTGCCGGGGGACGTGGCGGAGGACAGCGCGAGTTTCCTGCCCTTGCTGCGGGGCAGCCCGTTGGCGCCAGGTGGGCGCGAGGGGCTGGTGCACCATTCGTCGGAGGGAGAATTCTCGATCCGGGCAGGCCGCTGGAAACTCATTTTGGCGCCCGGTTCGGGCGGCTGGGGCCGGCCGACGCGCTCGCCCTCGCCGTGGACCCAGCCGAAGCCCGACAGCTTTGAGGGCCTGCCGGCGTTTCAATTGTACGACCTCGAGGCGGATCCGCGGGAGACGACCAACCTGGAGGCGCGGCACCCGGAGGTGGTCGCGCGGCTGGGGCGGCTGTTGCGCGGGTACATCGAGCGCGGGCGCAGCACGCCGGGGCCGGCGCAGCCTTATGTGCGGGAAGGCTGGCCGCAGGTGGCGTGGATGGAGCGGTTCGCGCCCTGAGCCAAGTGCGGGGCGGCCGCGGCGGGCACCGTGGCTTTGGGCTCAGCCGGTCTTGCCGGCGAGGGCGTGGAGGTAGAACGCGCGGGCGGTGCGGTTATGGGCGCGCAGGCTCTGTTCGAGCGCCCCGGACGCCCCGCGCGCGATGGCCTGCACCATCTCACGGTGCTCCCGCTGGGCTTCGCCGAGGCGCAACCCGCCCACCTCCCGGAAGAAATGCCGGCGCACCCGGTCCCAGTGGTCGAATGCCAGCCGCAGCTGGTCCTCGACGCGAGGCAGGCGGGCCGCCCCGGCCAGCCGCAGGTGGAAGGCCGCGTTGGCGCGACCCCAGCCGTCCGTGTCGCCGGCGGCGACCGCGGCGTCGAGCGCCCCGAGGAGCCCTTCCAGCGCCGCCACGTCCTCCGGACCCGCCAGCTCGATCACGCGTGGGGCGGAGGCGGATTCGAGGCCCTCGAGCAGCGCGAAGATGTCGTGCACCGAGTTTTCGTCCAGTTCCGCGACTTGGGCGCCGTGGTGCGGGCGGATCACCAGCAGCCGTTCCGCCGTCAGCCGGGCCACGGCTTCCCGCACCGGGATCGGGCTCACCCCGTGGCGCTTAGCGAGCTCGTCGAGGTTCAAGGCCTCGCCTGGTCGGAGCGCGTGGGTCAGGATCGCCTCCCGCAGCCAGCCGTGCACCTGTTCCGTCTTCGTCGGGGGGCGTTCCGGAATCGAGGGCAGGCCGGCACTCATCGGGCGGCAGGCCAAAAGCGATTGACCCTCGAGGCAAGAATATAGGATATATTCCGAGTCCTTTCCTTCTGGTCATCAGCGAGTAACAACCTTGTCTCCCTCGATTTTCCTATGAGTGCCCCCGCTGCTCCCTTCAAGCTGACTCGCCTCGCCTCGCTGAAGACGGTGGCGGATTTCCGGGCCCACGTGGCTGGACTGGGTTTGGAGTTGCCGTGTGATGACACGCTGCAGACCGGGGCCGAGTCGCCGCTGACGCGTCCGGTCGACGGGCCGTTGGTGAACGGGAAGCGGATCGGCAACCGCTGGGCGATTCATCCGATGGAGGGTTGGGACGCGACGACCACGGGGCACGCTACCGCCGAGGTGCGGCGGCGCTGGCAGCGGTTCGGCCAGAGCGGGGCGAAGCTGATCTTCGGCGGCGAGGCGATGGCGGTGCGCCCCGACGGCCGCGCCAACCCGAACCAGCTGATGATCCTCGAGGACACCCGCCGCGACCTCGCGGAAATCCGGGAACTCCTCGTGCAGGCGCACCGTGAGCGGCACGGCACGGCGGACGACCTGGTGGTCGGGTTCCAGCTCACGCATTCGGGGCGCTTCTGTAAGCCGACCGACAAGAAGCGGATGGAGCCCCGCGTAGCCTATCGCCACCCGATCCTCGACCGGAAGTTCAACGTTACCAGCGACAGTCAGGTGTTCACCGATGGGGAAATTGAGGAGCTGATCGGCTGCTATGTGCGGGCGGCCCGATTCGCGCGCGAGGCGGGGGCGGACTTCGTCGACCTGAAGCACTGCCACGGCTACCTGTTGCACGAGTTCCTGTCGGCGCACACCCGGCCGGGCAAGTTCGGGGGCAGCTTCGAGAACCGCACCCGCATCCTGCGCGACATTATCGCGGGTATCCGGGCGGACGGGAACCCGATCGATATCGGCGTGCGCCTGAGCGCCTTCGACTTCGTGCCCTTCAAGCCGGATCCGACGCGGGCCGAGCCGGGCAAGCTCGGGCCGGGCATCCCCGAGGACTTCTCGCATTGCCTGCCCTACCGGTACGGGTTTGGGGTGCGCGCGGACCATCCGGTGGAGCCGGATCTGACCGAGACCTTCCAGTTTGTGGAGCTGCTGACCCGCCTCGGGGTGAAGATCCTGAACCTCAGCGCCGGCTCGCCCTACTACAACCCGCACATCCAGCGGCCGGCGGCGTACCCGCCCAGCGACGGCTACCAGCCCGCCCACGATCCCCTCATCGACGTGGCGCGGCAGCTCAACGTGGTCCGCGCGATCAAGGCGCACGCCGTCCGGTTCGCCGCGGCGACGCCGGGGGCCGAGCCGCCGCTCGTGCTGGGGACGGCCTACAGTTACCTCCAGGAGTACCTGCCGCACGTGGCGCAGCACGTCGTGGGCGCGGGCTGGACCGACCTCGTGGGTTTGGGCCGCGCGGTGCTGAGCTACCCGGAGATGCTGGCCGATGCGACCAGCAAGGGCGCGCTCACCCCGCGGCTGATCTGCCGGACCTTCAGCGAGTGCACCACCGCGCCGCGCAACGGCATCATCAGCGGCTGCTACCCGCTCGACGACTACTACAAGAACCGGCCCGAGTTCGCGCAGCTGAAGGCGGCTAAGAAGTCAGTCGGCGCCTGAGCCCGCCGGGGGGCGTCCGCCGCCGCAGCGCGAATTGCCTTGCGTAATCGTCAGGCGCCCCCACGCTTCTAGGCCTTCGTTAGAGAGTACACGTTTAGATGACAGTTTCTGGTGAGTCGTTGGCTGAGCGTTTGGCTTAAGTGATGATTTCGAAACCCACTGGTGGGAACGGACTGGCAGCGGACGGTCGATCTACGAGACATCACAATGAGTAACTCCAAACTGTACGTTGGTAACCTGTCGTTCAAGACCACCGAAGACGAGCTCCGCTCCGCTTTCGGCCAGTTCGGTTCCGTGACCGACGTTTATGTCGCCATGGACAAGATGACCGGCCGCCCCCGCGGCTTCGCGTTCGTCACCATGGGCACGGCCGAAGAGGCCAAGTCCGCGGCCGAGAAGATGAACGGCACCGATCTCGGTGGCCGTCAGCTGACCGTCAATGAGGCCCGTCCGAAGGAAGATCGTCCTGCGGGCGGCTTCGGTGGCGGCGGCGGTGGCCGTGGCTTCGGCGGCGGCGGCGGCGGTGGCCGTGGCTTCGGCGGCGGCGGCGGCGGTGGTGGCGGCGGCTTCGGCGGTCGCGACCGCGGCGAGCGCCGTTACTAAGCCGGTCCATTAATCCGGATTTCGAGGGACGTGGTCCTCCGGGACCCCGTCCCTTTTTCTTTTCCCCCTTTCTTTTTCCGTATGTCCTTCGCCTCCCTCAATCTCTCTCCGGCCGTCCTGCGCGGCGTCGAGGCCGCCGGCTATGCTGAGCCGACCCCGATCCAACTGCGGGCTATCCCGGTCATTTTGGGCGGGGGCGACCTCATCGGTTCCGCTCAGACCGGCACCGGAAAAACGGCGGCCTTCGCGCTGCCGATTCTGACCCGCCTAGGCGCCCACGTGCGCGGGGGTCGGCCGCGGGTGCTCGTGCTCGAGCCGACGCGCGAGTTGGCCGCGCAGGTGGAGACGGCGTTCCGCGATTTCGCGCGGTTCTCGGACCTTCGCGCGGTGGCGGTCTTCGGGGGCGTGGGCTACGGCAACCAGCGGGCGGCGCTGCGCGAGGGCGTCGATATCATCGTCGCGACTCCCGGCCGGCTGATGGATTATCTCAAGGACGGCTCCCTGACCCTGCGGGACATCTCGGTGCTGGTGCTGGACGAGGTCGATCGGATGCTGGATATGGGCTTCCTCCCGGTGGTGAAGGACATCATCGGCCGGTGTCCGAAGAATCGGCAGACGCTCTTTTTCTCGGCGACCGTGCCGCCGGAGATCCAGGCGGTGGCGTCCTTCGCCCTGCGCGATCCGGCGCGGGTCGAGGTGGGCGCCAATCGTTCGGTCAACCGCACCATCACCCACGCCATTTACCCGGTGGCGCACGACCAGAAGTTTGAGCTGTTGCTGGCGCTGCTGGCGAAGGTGGATTTCGACAGCGTGCTGGTGTTCTCGCGGACCAAGCACGGCGCCGACAAGATCGCGCGTCGGCTGAAGGTGGCTAACCATCAAGTGGCGGTGCTGCACGCGAACCGCTCGCAGAACCAGCGGCTCGAGGCGCTCGCGGGGTTCCGGAGCGGTAAATACGAGATTATGGTCGCGACCGACATCGCGGCCCGCGGGATCGACGTGGCTGGAGTTACCCACGTCATCAACTTTGATATCCCGGCGAACCCCGAGGATTACGTGCACCGCATTGGTCGGACGGGCCGGGCGCAGGCGGTGGGCGATGCCTTTACGCTGGTGACGCCCGAGAACGCCGGCGATGTGCGGGCGATTGAACGTTTCATTGGCCAGAAGATCCCGGAGCTGAAGCTAG
>JBILWD010000027.1:0-19923 GCA_044370095.1 Opitutaceae bacterium
GTCAACCAGCCGGCCGGCCTGCGCCTGGCGCTCGAAGTCGTAGGTGCCACCGCCAAAGAAGACATCGATGCCGCAGCCGACGGACGAGGCGAGGAACGCCGCGCGCGCCTCCCGCGCCACCGCCGGTGCCTCCGCGGACAACCGCGAGTTGGCGAACGCCGCCTGGACCTCCAAGCTCCACGGACGGCCCAGCCGCCGCGTCCAGTGTTGCTCAAAGGCCGACGCGTACTCGCCCTCGAGAAATCGGGCGATCTCGCTGGTGCCGCCCACGATCCGCCAATCCAGCGCCACGGTCCGCCCGGTCCGCTCCCGGTACCACGCGGCGAACCCCCGGCCATACTCGTGGCGGATGGCCTCGTTGTGCGGGGTGATCACCACCAGGGTGTCGTCCGCAGAACCCAACGCGGGCCGCGACGGCCGCAGCGCAAAGGGCAGGACCACGATGACCGCCAGCGCCAAAATCAGGACGAAGCGCTTCATCCCGGGCGGCTTCAGGCCGTCAACACCACTACGTCTTCAGGCTCCGCCCCCGCGTAGACCTCACCGCGGTCCGGCTGGTCGAGGAAACGCGGATTGAGCTCGACGATCTTCAGGTTCAGCTCTCCGGCGACCAACTCGTGCTGCGCGAACTCTCCGAGGTAAACCGAGGCCCCGATCCGGCCGCGCACCGCGTTAGCCACCGGCGCCTCCCGGCTCAGCACCCAGCACTCCGGCCGCACGGAAACGGTCACCGACGCCCCCACCGCCGGCCGCGCCGCGGGATCGCCTAACACGCCCCGCATCGGGCCCACCACGGTGTCCACGTGCGCCCAACCGTCCGCGACTCCCCGCAGTTTCCCCGGAATGAAATCGGTCTCCCCAATGAAATCCGCCACCACCCGGCACACGGGCCGCCGGTAAACCTCCCGCGGCGATCCGACCTGCAAAATCCGCCCGCCATCGAGGATCGCCATCCGGTCCGACACCGACAGCGCCTCCTTCTGGTCGTGCGTCACGTAAACGGTCGTCAGCCCGGCCTCCTTGCACACCCGGCGGATCTCCGCCCGCATCTCCAGCCGCAGCTTCGCGTCGAGGTTCGACAGCGGTTCGTCCAGCAGCAGGCAGCGCGGCCGGATCACCAGCGCCCGCGCCAGCGCCACGCGTTGCTGCTGGCCACCCGAAAGCTCGTTCGGCCGGCGCGCCGCGTAGGCGTCCATCCGCACCGACGCGAGGGCATCCCCCACCCGCCGCGTGATCTCGGCCCGCGGCACCCGCCGCTCCTCCAGACCGAACGCCACGTTCTCCGCCACACTGAGGTGCGGCCACAGCGCGTAGCTC
This sequence comes from Opitutaceae bacterium, assembly GCA_044370095.1. Lineage (GTDB taxonomy): Bacteria > Verrucomicrobiota > Verrucomicrobiia > Opitutales > Opitutaceae > ER46. Next base: position 1,318 of record JBILWD010000027.1, read on the forward strand.
TGGAACATCATCCCCGTGTTGCGCTTGTGCGGCGCCAGCCGGGTCACGTCCTCGTCCCCGAAGAAGATTTTCCCCTCCTCCGGCAGGTAGAACCCCGCCAGGCTCCGCAGGAGGGTCGTCTTGCCGCAACCGCTCGGCCCGAGCAGGAAGAACAGCTCGCCCGGCGCGATGGCCAGATCGAGGTGCTGCAGGGCGGTGACGGCACCGAAGCGCTTGGTCAGCTGCTGGACGCGGATGGAGATCATCGGGGCCGCGACCTTCTGGGGGGCACCAGCGGCGAGGGCAAGCGCCGACGCGGCGCCGCCCATCTCGGGCATTGACGCGCTTTTTGCCCGGGCGTTTCCTTCCCTTCCATGCGCGAAACGAAGTCCGCGGCTCCGGCCCTCCAGTACAAACGGGTCATTCTCAAGCTCTCCGGCGAGGTGCTCCGCGGCGGGAAGTCGGGCGACCCGATCGACAGCGACACGCTCTTCCAAGTTTGCAGCCAAGTGCGCGAAATCCACCAACTCGGCGTCCAAGTCTGCGTGGTCATCGGCGGGGGCAACATCTTCCGCGGGCTCAACGGCGAGAAGCGCGGCGTCGACCGCCTCACCGGCGACTATATGGGGATGCTCGCCACGGTCATCAACGGCCTCGCCCTGATGGACTGCCTGGAAAAGATGGGCGTCAGCACGCGCGTGCAGTCCGCCATCCCGATGAATCAGATCGCGGAACCGTTCATTCTCCGGCGCGCCATCCGCCACCTCGAGAAGGGCCGCGTGGTCATCTTCGTCGCCGGCACGGGCAACCCCTACTTCTCCACCGACACCACCGCCGCGCTGCGCGCCTCGGAGATGAAGGCCGACATCATTATGAAGGCCACTAAGGTGGACGGGATCTACGACAAGGACCCGAAGAAGCACGCCGATGCCGTCCGCTACGACCACCTCACGTTCATCGATGCTCTCAAGCAGCGCCTCAACGTAATGGATTCCACCGCCTTCTCGCTCTGCATGGACAATAACGTGCCGATCCTCGTCTTCGATCTGCACGACGAGCACGCCATCCGGAAGGCGATCTCCGGCCAAAAGATCGGCACGCTGGTCCGCAACTGAGCCCCCTCCGCTTATGTCCCATCCCATCCTCACCGAAGCCGCCGCCCGTATGAAGAAGGCCGTGGACCACACGCTCCACGAGTTCAGCGCGATCCACACCGGCAAGGCCACGCCCGCGATGATCGAGTCGGTCACGGTCGAGGCCTACGGCTCGATGGTCCCGCTCAAGCAGTGCGCCGCCATCTCCACGCCCGACGCCCGCCTCATCCAGATCCAGCCGTGGGACATCAGCCTAGTGAAGGCCATCACCAAGGGGATCATCGACGCCAACCTCGGCTTCAACCCGATCCCCGACGGCAAGACAATCCGCGTGCCGCTCCCGGAAATGAGCCGCGAGCGCCGCCAGGAGTTCGTCAAGAACGCCCACCGCCTCGCCGAAGAAGGCCGCGTCCACGTCCGCAACGTTCGCCGCGACTCCCTCGAGCAGGGCAAAAAGGCCAAGCTGCCGGAGGACGAACAGAAGCGGCTGGAGAAGGACATCCAGACGGCCACCGACAAGGCGATCGCCGACATCAACAGCCACCTCGCCCACAAGGAGAAGGATCTGCTGACGGTCTGAGCCCGCGCGGATGACCGCCAGCCCCGCCCTCTCCTCCGTCGCCCGCCCGCCGCGGCGCTTGGTGGTCAAGCTCGGTACCGGCGTGCTCACGTCCGGCGTGGGCCGCCTCGACCAAGCCCGCATCGCCGCGGTCTGCGCCGAGCTGGCCGCACTCCGCGCCGCCGGCACCGAGGTGCTGGTCGTCTCCTCCGGCGCGGTCGGGCTCGGGATGGGCGCGCTCGGCCTGGAACGCCGCCCGCGCGAGGTCGCCCGCAAGCAGGCCTGCGCCGCGATCGGCCAGTCCCGCCTGATGCAGGTCTGGCAGGCCGGGCTCGACCCCCACGGGCTCACGGCCGCCCAAGTCCTGCTCACCCACGAGGACCTCCGCGCCCGCGCCCGCTTCCTCGGGGTTCAAGCCACCCTCCGCCAGTTGATCGCCTACGGCACGATCCCGGTGATCAACGAGAACGACACGGTTAGCGCCGCCGAGATCAAGTTCGGGGACAACGACACGCTCTCCGCGCTCGTCGCCAGCCTGATCCAGGCCGACCACCTCGTCATCCTTTCCACCGCCCCCGGCCTGATCGACCTACGCGGCACCGGGCAAATCGTGCCCGTGGTGGAGCGTATCACGCCCGAGATCGAGGCGATGGCCGGCGGCACGACGAGCGAGACGGCCGTCGGCGGGATGGTCTCCAAAATCTCCGCCGCTCGCCTCGCCACCCGCGCCGGCTGCGGGGTATTCATCGCCAGCGGCGCCGAGCCGCGCATCCTCGCCCGCCTGCTCTCCGGCCAAGGGCCCGGCACGTTCTTCGTCCCCAGCGGCCTTCCGCTGGAGGCCCGAAAACGCTGGCTCGCCCACTTCCAGCGCCCCGGCGGCACGCTCCGCGTCAACGCCCGCGCTATCCCCGCCCTCCGCGAACGCGGCAGCAGCCTGCTCGCGGTGGGGGTAACCGGCGCCGAGGGCGAATTCGCGGCCGGGGACATCGTGAACATCGCCGGCCCCGACGGGCACGTGTTCGCCCGCGGCAAGGCGGGTTTCAGCCGCGAGGAAATCGGGGGCCTCGCGGGCCGGCAGGGCGACGAGCTCGCCCGCCTCTACCCGGGGCGCCGCCGCCTGGAAGTCGTCCACCGCAACGATCTGGTGGTGCTCTGAGCCGCCGCCGGAACGACCGTCTTTCTCCGATGGACCACTTCGCCTTCCCCGCCCGCTTCCGCGCGCTCCACGACCTCGCCGCGCAACGCTACGCCGCCGGCCACCGCTCCGCCGGCGGCCTGCTCCCGCCCGCGGACGAGGCCTGGCTGGCGGCCAACGGCCTGTCCGCCCAGAACCTGCTCGACTACGCGGAGGACTTCACCGCGTCCGGCGAGCCCGGGCCCGAGCTGGCGCTGGCGATCGAGCTGGTCCGCCGCGACTATTTCTGGAACGCGCAGGGCGGCCGGCCGTCGGGCCAGGTGCTCGATCCGGCGAGCCTGCCGGCGAAGGCGGATGCCGTCCGCGGGGTGGCGTGGTTGCCCCGGCTGATCCCGAAGGCGCGGGCCAAGCTGCGCGGGGAGCTGCCGCCGGCCCTGATGTTCTGCTGCGGCGGCGACCGCCGCTTCTTCCGCGAGCGCGGGATTCTGCCCGCCGAGTTCCTGAGCCTCGTGTGGCGCGAATCCGCGGACGAGCGGGTCGTGGACTGGGTGCTCGCGCGGGGACCGGGAAAGTAGCCAGGGGCTGGGTGTAACGAGGGGCCGGGTGTAGCTGGGGCGCGTCGCCCCGGTCGCAGCAACAGGCGGCGCATCATCGCGCCGCGATTCCGTCTCCGACGTGGCGGCCCATCGCTCCGCCGTCCTTGGTTTTCGTCAGCCGTGACCGGGGCGGCGCGCCCCGGCTACACCAGACCCAGGTCCGCCGGCTCAAGGCGCAGCGCGCCGCGCCCTCCGCAGCCTCGGCTGAAGAGAGCGAATCACCCCACCAAATCCCAGTACCACGCCCGCACTTGGCGGGTCGACGCGCGGTCATCGAGGAACATCGCCGTGGCGTGCGCGCCGAGACCCGATTGCACGAAGGTCGCCGGCACCCCCATCGCGTCCATCAGCGGCTGAAACTTGGCCGCCGCATTGTCGGTGTGGAACACGGAGCGCCCGCGGAAGCGACGGGCCCGCTCCAGCGCCCCCGCCCAGGTCGCGCCGTTCCAGCCGTCGCCGTCGTAGTGTTGGCAGGCGTGGAAACCCTTCCACCACGCCGCCAGCCGGTCGTCGCGCAGGCCGATGTAGCCGCACGCCAGCGCGCCGCGCGAAAACCCCGTGAGGACCGTGTTCGCGGGATCCGCCCCCCAGTCGTCCCGCACCTGCGCCAGCATCGCGAGCGCGTAGGCCACGGTCTCGTCGGGATTACCCCAGCCGCTCTCCGCGATCCGGCCCCAGCGCCGGTCGACAAACGGCAGTCCGAGGCAGATCGCGCCGCGGCCCAAAGTCATCCCGGCACCAATCACCCCCTGCTCTGGGAGCCCGGGGGAGCGGCAGCCGGGCACGTGGAACAGATTGCCGGGGTACTCCACCAGCAGCGGCCAGCGGCGGCCCGGCGTCCAGTCAGCGGGCAGCTGCAGTATGGCGTGCAACGCCGGCTGGCGCTCGCCGGCGAGCCGCACCCGCACCCGCCGCCCCGGCGCCGGCGACTCGTCCGACACCTCCGGCACCGCGACGCGACCCAAGGGCGCGACCCAGGCCGGCGCTTCCCCAGCGGCGTGCACCGCGCTGAGCTCAAGGGCCACTTGGCCGCGAGGACGGCCCCGCAGGATCAGCTCCAGCGCCGCCACGCGGCCGGGATCGAGCTTGGGCGTGCCGTCCGGGAACGTCTCGCGCAGGGGGCACTCTAGCACGCAGCTCTCGCCCGGGGCCAAGCGGGCGGCGGCCGGCACCGCGTCCCAGCCGCTCGAACCGACCGCCCACAACAGAATTTCCGCTGGCTCCGCCCCGCGGTTCGTCACCGTCGCTCCGAGCACGGTGCGGCGGGAGAGGTCCCACCCACCCGGCGGCGCCGGAAACGTGGCCCAGGCATAATTTAGGGCCGGGGGCGCGTCTGGTCCCGGGGCGGGCAAGCCAACGAGGCGCACCGTGCCGGAAGCCGTCCCCGGGTCTCGCCGGAAGCCGCGCAAATTCGCCGCGGCAAGCGCACCGGTCCACCCCGCCAACGGCGCGGCGGCCGCGCGGCCGGCGGCGAACCAGGCGAGCGCACCGAGAGTGAAGCGGCGACGGGAACAGGGCATCGGGGCGGGGCGCCGGAAGCCAAACGTCTCGGCACCTCCCGCGTCAAACCCGCGCCGGGCGTCCGCTTGACCGGTAAGGGCGGCCGCGGTTGGCTTACCGTGCTCGTTCCCCGCCACCCGGCGCCCACCCCCTATGCCCCTCGCCTGCCCCTGCCCGCGGTCCGCCGCGCTCCTCCTGCTCGCCTGCCTCGCCGCCGCCACGGCGCCCGGTGCCACCCCGGCTACTCCCCCCACGGCCGCAGGCGAGGTGGTGAGCCTTTCCCCTTTCCTCGTTTCGACGGAGGGCGATGAGGGCTACCGCGCGGCGAACACGCTCTCGGGGACCCGGATGAACTCGAGTCTCCTCCACACCCCAGCGGCGGTGTCAGTGCTGACCAAGGAATTCTTGGACGACATCGGGGCCGAGAACGTGATGGATATGCTCAAGTATTCGCTGAACACGGAGCACGAGCGCAGCGACCCGGGTGGCGGGGTGCAGCAGGCGTTCGACGTGCGTGCGACGGTGCGCGGCTTCACGGAGTCGGTGATCTCGCGTGATTACCTGCCGAATATGGTCGAGGGCCGCGGGATTCTGGCTTCGGACCGTTTCAACGTGGACCGGGCGGACGTGAGCCGCGGGCCGAACTCGATTCTCTTCGGCGCAGGCCGGCCCGGCGGCGCGCTGAACCTGACCTCGAAGCGGGCGGTGCTGAACGCACGGCGGCAGACGGCGACGCTAACGGTGGGGAACGACGCGAAGCGCCGGAGCGAGGTGGACCTCGCCTTCCCGCTGCGGCGGGACCGGCTCGCGCTACGCACCAACGCGGTTTGGGAGGAGCGCAAAGGTTGGTTCGAGTTCGAGGGCCTGCGGCAAAAGGGCCTCGCCTTGGCCGGCACGTGGCAGCCGCAGCCCTCGACCCAGGTCCGCGCGGCGGTGGAGCATCTGCGGCGCGACCAAGTGATGGGCGGCAACTTCCCCCACGCCGACTTCGGCTATTCCCGCTGGGTGCTGGGCGGGGCGCCACTGGCGGGCAACCCACTGCTGCCCGGCACGAATCCCGCGCCGGGGCTGCTACGCTCGACCAACACCCTGCAGGTGATCTACGCCCCGCAGGTGCGCGATCGGCCCTTCCGCGTCTCGACCACGGGCGCGGATATGCGGCCCGACCTCACCGGAACCCAGCCGACGGGTTTCTGGGAAACGATCAGCGGCGGCGCCGCGCCTGCGGGGGGCACGGTCGACGATCCGTTCTACGGCCGCGTGCTCCCGGCGAACGCCTACCTGTCCGGCCCGGGCCGCGACGCGAACTACCAGTACACTCTCTGGTCCCTGTTCGTCGACCAGCGCCTCGGGCCCTTCAACCTCGAGCTCGGCTACAACCGTACCCGTTACACCCGCGGCTTCACCCAGCCCTCAGCCAATGCCATCGGCGATCCCAACCCGGTGTTGCCGGGCGCGTACTTCGCCGACGGAGACTCCGTCGTGGCCGTCGGCCGCAACCCGGGTACGCTCCTGCCCGATATCGCCCGCGCCAACCCCTTTGTCGGCCTGCCCTACGTGCAGAGCCAGACGGTGCAGCAACTCTTCGACCAGCGCAGCGAGTCGTTCCGCGCCACGCTCGGCACCGAGGTGGACCTCACCCGCCGCCACGCGTGGCTCGGCCGCCACAGCGCGGCCGCCTCGTGGCAGCACAACGACAACGTGTTCGGCAACGGCGTGGTCGCAGAGTACAACGCCGCGCCGGGCAACGCGCAGCCGATCGATTCCGCGACCAATATCATCCTGCGCCGGACCTATCTCGATTTCTCCCGGCCCGGCGGCCAGCGCGGCGCCCTCGACCCGTGGGCGAACCCCATCCCCGACGGCCCGGGGATGCAGGCGCGCTTCCTCTGGAACAATTCCTACCCCTGGAACCAGACCGTCAGCCGCAGCCTGATGCTGGCCGCGCAGAGCCGCTTCAGCCGCGACCGCCTGGTGCTCACCGCCGGCTACCGCCGCGAACGGATCGAGAACAACAACGCCTCGGTCGGCGGCGAACGCGTCCCGAACTCCACCAATCTCTGGCTCGTCCGCCCCTACCGGTTTGATCCCGCCACGATCGCCGCCTACGAGGGCGCCACCCGGACCGCCGGCGCCGTCCTCACCCCGCTACCCTGGCTCGCCTTCGCCTACAACCAGTCGCAGAGCGCCTTTCCCCAGAGCAACTTCACCGACATCTACGACCGGCTCCTCGTACCCAGCCGCGGCCAGGGCCGGGACTACGCGGTGCGGCTGAACCTGCTCGGCGGCCGCCTCTACGCCAGCGCGAGCACCTACCGGAACCGCGGCTACGACCAGTTCCACGACGTCACCAGCAACTCCGTCCGCGGCCAGGGCGTGCCGGTGGTCAACGACATCCTCACCACCCTGCTGCGCCTCAACCGCCCGTTGCCCGAGACGCTCCGTTCCCTGGGCCTCACGCAGGTCGGGCAGTCGAAGTACCGCGAGACCGTCACCGCCGACGGCCGCGGCACCGAGTTCGAGGTCACCGGCCGGCTCGCGCCGGGCTGGAGCGTCTCGCTCAACTACTCCCGCCCGCGGCTGGTGTTCACCGACCTCGCCCCGAGCATGCGCGGGCTGCTCGCCGACAACCGCGCAGCGTGGGACGGCAACGCGACGCCGCTCGACAGCACCCGGGCGACGGTGGCGACGTTTGTCCGCGCGCGCGACAACACGCCGGGCCGCGACTTCGTGCTGCAGCCCGCGACGCTGAACGACGCCTACGACTACGTGCAGTCGCTGCTGGACCTGGTGGACCGCGGCGACGGCAAGCCGCCGCTCGCGTTCACGGGCGAGTCCTTCAATGCGTTCACGAGCTACCGATTCGGCGAAGGGGCCCCGGCGTGGTTGCGGAGCGCGCGGGCGGGCCTAGGCGCCAACCACCGTGGGGCGCCGGTGGTCGGCTTTGACGCCGCCAACGGCAACGCACCCATCCTCGGCCGCGGCGCCTTGGTCTGGAACGCGATGCTGGGCCGCCAACTACGCATCCGCCGCGGCCACCTGCTGGACCTCCAGCTCAACGTCGAAAACCTGTTCCGCCAGGAGGAGGCTCTGCCTTTCTCGGCCATCGCCCCGGGCCAGGTCGTGCGCTGGATGCTCCCCCGCGTGCGCCACGGCTGGACCGCCCGCGCCACCTACACGTTCTGAACGCGAGGGCGCGCTTGACCACGCCCGCGACCCGGGCTCCCTTTCCCCAGCTCCCCTCCCCCATGAAGTATTCCCTCTCCGTCAACGGCGCGAACCGGACCGTGGACGTCGCGCCCGACACCCCGCTGCTCTGGGTGCTGCGCGACCACCTCGAACTCACCGGCACCAAGTTCGGCTGCGGCATCGGCCAGTGCGGCGCCTGCACCGTTCACCTTAACGGCGTGCCCACGCGCGCCTGCATGACCCCCGTCTCCACGGTGGGCCGAATGAAGGTCACCACCATCGAGGGCCTCGCGCCCGCGGCGGGGAAGCTCCACCCCCTGCAGCAGGCCTGGACGGAGCTCGACGTCGCCCAGTGCGGCTACTGCCAGCCGGGGCAGCTGATGACCGCAGCGGCACTGCTGCGGGACAACCCGAAACCGACCGACGAGGACATCGATGGCGCTCTCGCGGGTAACATCTGCCGGTGCGGCACCTACACCCGCATCCGACAGGGCATCAAGCGCGCGGCCGAGCTCACGGCCGGCGGGAAGGAGGCCACCCGATGAGCGCCAAGACCGCCCCGCGCGCCGTGAACCGGCGCGACTTTCTCAAGCTCACCGGCCTGGCCGGCGGCGGGTTCGCCCTCGCCTTCCAGATCCGCTCGGCCCGCGGCGGCGCTGCTCCGGCGGCCGGTGACTTCCGGCCCAACGCCTTCGTCCGCGTCGCCCCCTCCGGCGCCGTCACCATCGTCTCCAAGCAGCCCGAGATGGGCCAAGGCGTGAAGACCTCCCTCCCGATGATCATCGCGGAGCAGCTCGAGGTACCGTGGTCCTCCGTCACGATCGAGCAGGGTGACTTCGACGAAAAGCTCTACGGTGGCCAGAGCGCGGGCGGCAGCCGCTCGACGCCCAACAACTACGACCAGTTCCACCTGCTCGGCGCCACGGTGCGCACGATGCTCGTCGAGGCCGCGGCCCGCACCTGGAAGGTGCCCGCCGCCGAGTGCCGCGCGGTCGCAGGAACCGTCGTGCATACGTCCGGGAAGAAACTCGGCTACGGCGCCCTCGCCGCCACGGCCGCCACCCTCGAGGTGCCGGCCAAGGAGGCGGTCCGCCTGAAGGAGCCCAAGGACTTCAACCTGCTCGGTAAACGCATCGCGCAGGTCGACACGCCCCGCATCGTCACCGGTCAGCCCCTCTTCGGCCTCGACCTCCGCGTGCCCGGGATGCTGTACGCGGTCTACGAGAAGTGCCCTGCCTTTGGCGGCAAGGTGGTCAGCGCCAACCTCGACTTCATCAAGACGCTCCCCGGCGTAAAGGACGCCTTCATCCTCGAGGGCAACGGCAAGGTGAAGGAGCTCAACCCGGGCGTCGCCATCATCGCCGACTCCACTTGGGCGGCCTTCAGCGCCCGACGTCAGCTCAAGGTCACGTGGGACGAGGGCAAGGTGGCCAGCGAGAGCTGGGACACCTTTGTCGCCGAGGCCCGCGCCAAGGCCGCTGGCCCCGGCCAGCGCACCCTGCGCCGCGACGGCGATGTCGCCCAGGCCCTCGCCGGCGCGGCCAAGAAAGTGTCCGCGGAGTACGTCTACCCGTTCATCTCGCACGCCAACCTAGAGCCGCAGAATACCACCGCGCACTTCCGCGATGGGCGACTTGAGGTCTGGTCCCCGACCCAAGTGCCCGCCAATGGCGTCGCGATGGTGACGCGCGTCCTCAACATCCCGGCAGACAAGATCACCCTGCACCTGACTCGGGCGGGTGGCGGCTTCGGCCGCCGGATCGGCACCGATTACTTGGTCGAGGCGGCGGCGATCGCGCAGCGCGTGCCGGCGCCGGTAAAGCTCACTTGGTCGCGTGAGGATGACCTCCGGCACGACCAGTATCGCCCGGGCGGCCTGCATTTCCTGCAGGGTGGCCTCGACGCGCAGGGCCGGGTGACGGCGTGGAAGAACCACTTCTTCACCTTCGGTGAGGGCGGCCAGCCGGGCAGCGGCGGCTCGCTGAGTCCCGACGAGTTCCCCGGGCGCTGGATTCCGAACTTCCTCGCCGAGCAGACGATGTTCGACACCGGGTGGCCGATGGGCCCCTGGCGCGCCCCGGGCAGCTGCGTGTTCTCCTGGGTCTTCCACTCCTTCATCGACGAACTCGCCCACGCGGCGGGCCGCGACCCGCTGGAGTTCCGCTTCGAACTACTGGGCACCCGCGATGAGATGCCGGCCGGCGGCGGGGGCGGCGGCGGCAAGGGCAAGCAGGGCGGCGGCTACAGCGTCGCCCGGATGCGGAACATCCTGAAGTTCACCGCGGAGAAGGCCGGCTGGGGGAAGAAGAAATTCGCCCGCGGCTCCGGCGCCGGCATCGCGTTCCACTTCAGCCACCAGGGCTACTTCGCCCAGGTCGCCGAGGTCACCGTCTCCAAGGACGGCCAAGTGAAAGTCGACCGGTTTGTGACGGGCGGCGATGTGGGCCGCCAGATCGTGAACCTGAGCGGCGCGGAGAACCAGGTGGAGGGTTCGGTGGTGGACGGCCTCGGCGCGCTCCTGACGCAGGAGCTCAACATCGAGCGGGGCCGCGTGGTGCAGGGGAACTTCCACGAGTACCCTCTGATTCGCATCACGGAGTCGCCGGCGAAAATCGAGACGCACTTCCTGTCGACCGACCACCCGACCACGGGGATCGGCGAGCCGGCGATCCCGCCGGTGGCGCCGGCGGTGTGCAATGCGATCTTCGCGGCCACCGGCAAGCGCGTGCGGCAGATGCCGCTCTCGCGCGTCGACCTGCGCTGGAGCTGACGGGCTTCCGCCGGTCTCGCTCGGGCGGGACCGGCCGGGCCAAGGCTCAGAAGGGGCGGGTGTAGACCATCAGCACCGCCACGAAAACAATCGCAATCGCGGCGACCGCGAGGGCGCCGGCGGCGCCGCGGCGGCGGTAGCCCAAGCCAGCGAGGGCCGAGAGGGCGAGCCAGCAGGCGAGCTTAACAAAGAGCCAACCGGGCCAGCCGACCTTAAGCTTGGCCTGCAGGCCGAAGCCGCCGACCAGCATCAGGAAGGTGGCGATGCCGGTGATCATCAGCACCCGCTTGCGGGTTTCGGGCGGGGCAGCGAAGGCGTAGAACGTGTAGCCGGTCAGCACTAAGAGGGAGACCAGGTGCAGGATCTGATAGAAGGTGGCGCTCATAAGTGGCACCGAGCTGAACCCACTTCCACCGGGCGTCCACTCTTTTCCCCGGCGACGCGGGGGAAACCCGCGGGGGCTATTCCACGTTGGCCATCTGCTCGCGGATGCGTTCGAGCTCGTTTTTCAGCTCGAGGACGGCGCGGGAGATGTTGAGGTCATTGGCCTTGCTCCCGATCGTGTTCACCTCGCGGCCAATCTCCTGCAGCAGGAATTCCGCGCGGCGGCCGACCTCGCCCTCGGCGCGGAGCAATCCGGCGAACTGCTCGAAATGGCTCCGTAGGCGGGTGAGTTCCTCGGCGATGTCGCAGCGGTCGGCGAAGAGCGCGATCTCGCGCAGCACGCGCTCGTCGTCTAGGTCGAGGTCGAGCCCGGCCTCGCGGAGGCGGCGGTGGAGTTGGCCGCGGTACAACAACGGGACCTCGGGCGCACGGGCGGCGATAATCTCCAGTTGGCGGTGGAGGATCTCGCCGCGTTGGATGAAGTCGACCAGCAGGGCCTCGCCCTCGCGGGCGCGCATCGCCGCAAACCCCCGCAAGGCCTCGCCCAGCGCCTCCCGCACGACCGGCTCGGCTACCTCCGCCGCGGGCAGGCTGCGGGCGCGCCGCTGGGCGTTGAGGATCGACCAGAGCAACTCCGCCGAGGGGCGGAACTCCACGCTCTCCCGCAGCGCGAAGGCCTGCAGGCGGTCCAGCGCGGCGCCGGCCGCCTCATCGTCCCAGGCTGCGCCCTCCCCCGCAGTGTCCCCCGTGAGCTCGACGTCGACGTGCACCTTGCCGCGGGCAGCCACGCCGCGGACCAATTCGCCAACCACCGGCTCCAGGGCGGTCCACGCCTCGGGCAAGCCGACCGTGAGGTCGAGGCTCCGGCGGTTCACCGAGCTGACCTGCACCGTGAGCGTACGGCCCTCGAACGCGGCTGTGGCCCGCCCGTAGCCGGTCATGCTGCGCATCGGGGGATCAGCGGCGGCCGAGGAGGGCCTGCACCTGCTGGACGTCCTTGTCGCCGCGGCCGGAGAGATTGATGACCAGCACCTCGTCGCGGCGCATCGCGCGCGCGCGCTTGAGGCCGTGGACGAGCGCGTGGGTGCTCTCAAGAGCGGGGATGATGCCCTCGAGCCGCGAGCACAGCTGGAAGACCTCGAGCACCTCGTCGTCCCCCGCGTGGGCGAACTCGATGCGGCCCTGTTCACGGTAGAACGCGTGCTCGGGCCCGATCGCCGCGTAGTCGAGCCCGGCGCTGACCGAGTGGGTGAGCTCAATCTGGCCGTCGTCGTTTTGGAGGATGAAGGTCTTGCAGCCTTGGAGGACGCCGAGCTTGCCGCCCTCGAAGCGGGCAGCGTGGTCGCCGCGGCGAATGCCACGGCCGCCAGCCTCCACCCCGACCAGCCGGACGCCGGGCTCGTCAAGGAACTCGAAGAAGAAGCCCATCGCATTGGAGCCGCCGCCGACGCAGGCGATCATCTCGTCCGGCAGCCGGCCTTCGCGGGCGAGGATCTGTTCGCGCGTCTCTTGGCCGATCACCCGGTGGAAATCCCGCACCATCATCGGGTACGGGTGCGAGCCAAGGGCGGAGCCGAGGATGTAGTGCGTGCCGCGGACGTTGGTCACCCAGTCCCGCATCGCCTCGTTGATCGCCTCTTTGAGGGTCTTCTGGCCGGCCTCGACGCCACGAACTTCGGCACCCATCAGGCGCATCCGGAAGACGTTGAGGGCTTGGCGCTCCATATCGACGGCGCCCATATAGACGACACAGGAGAGGCCGAACTTCGCGCAGACCGCTGCGGTGGCGACGCCGTGCTGGCCGGCGCCGGTCTCGGCGATGATGCGCTGCTTGCCCATCCGGAGGGCAAGGAGGGCCTGGCCAAGGGCGTTGTTGATCTTATGGGCGCCAGTGTGGAGGAGGTCCTCGCGCTTGAGGTAGATCTTCGCGCCGCCGCAGTGGGCCGTGAGGCGCTCCGCGAAGTAGAGTTCGGTGGGGCGGCCGGCGAATTCCTTGAGGTGATGGCGGAGTTCGCGCTGGAAGGCCGGATCCTCGCGGGCGATCGCGTAGGCGGCGCCAAGGTCCTGCAGCGCGGTCATCAGCGTCTCGGGGACGAAGACGCCGCCGTAGCGGCCGAAGTGGCCGCCCGGATCGGGCTGGCGGAGACGGGGGGCGGGCGCGGCGGCGACGGCGGACATTGGGAAAGACGCAACGCCCGGCGCGCGGGATGGCAACCCGTTTCCGGGATTCAGCGGACCGCGTGGGCGCGGACGTAGTCGCGGATGGCGCCGGCGTCGGCGGGCAACCGATGGCGGACGATCGGGCGGGACTTCAGCGCCTCAAGGCTTGGGTGGGTTGGCTCGAGGCCGATGGCGGCGCGGAGCGTGTCGGGGAACTTCGCCGGGCTGGCCGTGGCAAGGACGACGCTGGGCCGGTCGGTGGCGAGGTCCTGGAAGCCGCAGGCGGTGTGCGGGTCGACGACGTAGCCGAACTCGCGGTGGACCTGGGCGATTAGCCCGGGGATCTCGGCATCGGTGGCGCGGGAGGCGCGGAACCCGTCGGCACGAAACCCGGGAATACGCACGGCACCGTCGCGACGGAAGGTGGCCATCACATCGCGGACGCGGGCCGGATTCTGGTCGACCTGGTAGTACAGGAGGCGCTCGAAGTTGGAGGCGACCTGAATATCCATCGACGGGGCGAGGCTGGGCTGGACGGCGCCGAGCCGGTACTCACCGGTGGTGAAGAGCCGGTGCAGGATGTCGTTCTGGTTGGTGGCGACGCGGAAGCCGGCGAGGGGCACGCCCATCCGGCGGAGCAGCCAGCCAGCGAACACGTTGCCGAAGTTGCCTGTGGGGACGACGAACTCGGCCGTGGCGCGCTCGGCCGGCGGCAGGCGCAGCCAAGCCCAGAGGTAGTAGACGCACTGAGCGAGGATGCGCGCGAGGTTGATCGAGTTCACCGCCGAGAGGCGGTGACGCACGCGGAAGTCCTGGTCCGCGAAGATCTCCTTCAAGGCGGCCTGGGCGTCGTCGAAGGTCCCGTCGATCGCGAGGGCGTGGACGTTGGCCGCGCCGGTGCACGCCATCTGGCGCTCCTGCAGCGGGGAAACGCGGCCGAAAGGATACAGGATGAAAATGGCGGTGCCAGGGCGGCCGAGCAGGCCGTGGATGGCCGCGGCACCGGTGTCGCCAGAGGTGGCGCCGAGGACGTTGATCGCCTCACCGCGGACGCGACACTGGTGGCCGTAGAGCTCGCCGAGCAGTTGGAGCGCGAAGTCCTTGAAGGCGAGGGTCGGCCCGTGGAAGAGCTCCAGCACGTGCAGCCCGGGCCGCAGCGTGCGGAGGGGCGCGATGTCCGGATGCGTGAAGCGGGGGTAGCTCGCGGCGACGAGAGTGCGGAGGGTGTCGGGCGGGATATCGGTGGCGAACCGGGCGAGAAAATCCGCGCAGAGCCCGGGGTAGTCGAGCGCGGCGAGGCGCGGCAGGTCGCCAGAGAGGTCCGGCAGCGACTCGGGCAGGTAGAGCCCGCCATCGGGCGCAAGGCCGGTGGCGACGGCGTCGCTGAAGTCGAGCGGCGGGGTCTGCCCGCGGGTGCTCAGGAACCGCATCGGACCGTCCCTCAGGCGCCGGCGTCGAGGCCGAAGGCGGTGTGGGCGGCGCGAGCAGCCTCGTCGGCGCGATCCTTGGCGATGATGACCGAGATCTTGATCTCCGAGGTGCTGATCAGCTCGAGATTGATCCCGGCGCGAGCGAGCGCGTCGAAGAGCGTGGCGGCGACCCCACTGTGGGTACGCATCCCGACCCCGACCACCGAGAGCTTGGCGATGCGCTCGTCGAAGGAGACCTCGCCGCCGGTCTCGCGGAGGGCAGGCGCGAGGGCGGCGACGGCGCGGTCCTTCTCCGAGAGCGGGACGGTGAACGACAGGTTCGCCAGCCCGCCGCGGCCGACGTTCTGCACGATCATATCCACGTTGATACTGGCCTCCGCCAGCGCGCGGAAGACGCGGGCGGCGGTGCCGGGCTTGTCGGCGATGCTGCTGACGACGACCTTGGCCTGGTCCTTGTCGACGGCGACGCCGCGGACGACGACCTTCTCCATATAGGCGACTTCCTGTTTCACGATGGTACCTGGGTTTTGGTTAAAGGAGGAGCGGACCTCGAAGACGACGCCGTACTTAGCGGCAAACTCGACCGAGCGGGTCTGCATCACCTTAGAGCCGAGCGAGGCCAGCTCGAGCATCTCGTCGTAGCTAATTTCCGGCAGCTTGCGGGCGGCGGGGACCACGCGGGGGTCGGCGGTGTAGACCCCGTCGACATCGGTGTAGATCTCGCACTTGTCGGCTTGGATGGCAGCGGCGAGGGCGATGGCGGTGAGGTCGGAGCCGCCGCGGCCCAGGGTGGTGACCTGGCCGTCGTCGTTGATGCCTTGGAAGCCGGCGACGATGATGACGTTGCCGTCGGCGAGGTCCTTCTCCAGCGGGGCCGCGTTGATTGTGCGGATCTTGGCCTTGGTGTGGACCTTGTCGGTGAAGATGCCGGCCTGCGCGCCAGTGTAGCTGACGGCGCGGACGCCGATGCCGTGGAGCGCCATCGCAGTGAGGGCGATGGTCTCCTGCTCGCCGATAGCAAGGAGCTGGTCGAGCTCGCGCTCGCTCGGCAACGGGCAGAGGGCCTTGGCGCGAGCGAGGAGCTCGTTGGTGACGCCGGCGCGGGCGGAGACCACGACCACCAGCTCGTTGCCGGCATCGCGGGTGGCCTTGATGCGGCCGGCGACGTTCTTGATACGATCGACGTCACCCACGGAGGTGCCGCCGTACTTCTGGACGATGCGAGCCATACGGGGAAGAGTCAGGGGCCGAAGTCGCCGATGCGGAGCAGCACCGGATCCTCGAGGACGGCAGAGAGGGCGCGGAGCCGGCGGAGCGTGCGCCCGATCGCGCGCTCGTCGCTCTCGTGCGTCGTGAGCACCAGAGAAGCGGCGCGCGGGCGGTCAGCCGGGCCCTGGATGACGGTGGCGATGCTAACGCGGTGGCGGGCCATCGCGGAGGCGACACGGGCGAGGACGCCCGGCTGATCGCGAACGGTGAGGCGCACGTAATATCGGCTGCGGATGCGTTCCGGCGGGGCGAGGCGGCAGCGGCTGGAGGCGGCGGGCTCTTCGCCGGGCAGGTGGGCGCCCTTGCCGTGGCGCAGGAGGGAGGCGGCGTCGGCGAGGTCGCTGATGACCGCGCTGGCGGTGGCGTCACGGCCCGCGCCACGGCCACTGTAGAGGGTCGTGCCCACGACGTCGCCGCTGACGGAAACCGCATTGAAGACCCCGTTGACGTTGGCGATGACGTCGCCGGCGGGGAGCAGCGTGGGGTGGACGCGGACACAGAGTTCGTCGCGCCGGAAGTCGCGCGTGATGACGGCGAGCAGCTTGATCCCGAAGCCCAGCGTGGCGGCGTTACGCAGGTCGGCCGGCGTGAGCCGCGAGATCCCCTCGACGATCATCTGGTCCGTGCGGACCCAGACCCCGTGGGCGAGCCAGGCGAGCACCGCGGCCTTGTGGGCGGTGTCCCAACCATCGACGTCGAGCGACTCGTCGGCCTCGGCGTAACCGAGCCGTTTGGCGTCGGCGAGAACCTCGGCGTAGGGGGCGCCCTGCTCCTTCATCCGCGTAAGGATGTAGTTACAGGTGCCGTTAAGGATCCCGTAAATCCGCGGGAAGCGGTTGGCGACGAGGCCCTCGCGGAGGGCCTTGATGATCGGGATGCCGCCGGCGACCGAGGCCTCGAAGAGGAAGTGGCCGCCGTGGCGGCGGGCGGTGGCGAGGATCTCGGAGCCGTGCTCGCAGATCAGGGCCTTGTTCGCGGAGACAACCACCTTACCCAGGCGCAGGGCGGCGAGCGTGACCTCGCGGGCGAGACCGGTGCCGCCCATCAGTTCGCAGACCACGGGGACCGCGGGATCGCGCGCGATCGCGAGGGGGTCCGTGCCGAGCACGCCGCGCGGGAGGCGGACGTCGCGCTTCCGCCGGGCATCGCGCACCGCGACGCGGGTGACGCGCAGCTCGACTCCGAGGCGGGCGCGGAGGAGGGCACGGTTGGCCTCCAGATGCTGCCAGACGCCTTGGCCGACCGTGCCGAAACCGCAGAGACCGAGAGGGAGGACAGGAAGGGAGCTCATCGCCGGATTAATTCTTGGGCCCGGAGCCCACTCGCAGCTCCGTACCGGCGAGCAGCCGGGAGATATTGGAGCGGTGGCGGAGGATGACGAAGCCGGCGGCGCCGCAAGCGACGCCGATCAGGAGGGCGGAACGGCCCAGCACGACGGAGGCGGTGGCGAGGGCGACGGCCCCAAGCATCGAGGAGAGGGCGACGTAGCGGAAGAGCGCGAGGGTCAGCCCGAAGACAACGAGCGCGCACCCGGCGCCCGCGGGGAACAGGACGGCGAATCCACCCGCGGCGGTGGCGACCGACTTACCGCCGCGGAAGCCGGTAAAGCACGAGAAGCTGTGGCCAAGGAGCGCCCCGACGAGGCAAATGGTGCTCAGCATTTCCAAGGACCCGGCGTCAAACGGGCAATGCTCCGGGCCCAACCAGTGCAGCAGCGGGAACAACCCCGCGGCGAGCGCGCCCTTAGCGGCGTCGAGGAACAGCACCAGCGAGCCGGGGCCCGGACCCAGCACCCGCCGCACGTTAGTCGCACCCGCGTTGCCGCTGCCCACCTTGAAGATGTCCACCCCCTTCGCGCGCGCGACCACGTAGGCGAACGGCAGCGCGCCCAGCAGGTAGCCGGCTCCGGCGGCGAGGAAGGGAACGGGGCTCATCGCGAGAACGGGCGCTTAGAGCTGCACGAACTTCGCCATCCGAATGGCGGCGTGCCCCTTGATCTCGCGCCGGGAGTCCTCGCCCGGCTCGGTGTCGACCCTCACCACCATATAGGCAGTACCGCCAGGGGTGAGGCGCGACAGGGACATATCGGCGATGTTAACGTTGGCGCGGCCGAGGATGGAGCCGATTGTCCCCACCATCCCGGGCTGATCGACGTTCTCCAGCACCAGCAGCTTGCCCTCGGCGGCGACCTCAACCTCGCGGCCGTTGATCCCGACGATGCGCGGCAAGTTGGCCTTGCCGATCAACGTACCCGCAGCGGAGTGCACCTGGCCCTCGGGCGTGACCGCCTCCACTTGGATCAGTTCGCTGTAGTCGGCCTCGTCGGCGGACTGCGTGACTTCGGCGCGGATGCCAAGGCGCTGGAGGAGGACGGGGGCGTTGACGAAGTTGACCTCCTCGCCGCTGATGCGGCGCAGGAAGCCGCGCTCGATGGCGCGGGTGACCCCGTTGGTGTCGTGCTGGACCAGCTTGCCCCAGTAGGTGATGCGGAGCTGGGCGATCTGGGGCGGGGCGATCTGCTGGACGAGCGTGCCCAGCTTG
>JBILWD010000207.1:0-6853 GCA_044370095.1 Opitutaceae bacterium
CGCGTCCGCGCCGAGGTGGCGGTCGAGGCGGAAGGCGCCACGCTCCGGGTGCGGGGACTCTCGCTGCCGCCGGGGATTAGCACCCTGACGCTGACCAGCCCGGACCCGGTACGCCGGGAGGGTGCCGGCCCGAATCAGCTGCGCGCGTTCGGGCTGCGGGAACAGGCGGTCCGGGTCCGCGGCGGGGAGCAGTTCGCTGATTAAGGGGCGCGATGGATTCAGGCTGCACCCACCGGCGATCTCTGCTCCATCTCCGCCGACGATGAATACCGACGAGTACGTCAAACTGGCCGAGGTGGAGGACGGGATGTGGTATTTCCGTTCCCTGCACGCGCACGTGGACCGCGAGTTGTCCGACTGGGTCCCGCCCGGAGGCGCGGTCCTCGACGCGGGGTGCGGTACCGGCGGCCTGATCCTGCGGCTCCAGGCACGGCACCCGCGCTGGAACCTCGCGGGGATCGATTTTATGGCGCTCGCCTGCACGCTGGCGCAGCGGCGCTGCGGCCCGGCGGTCGAGGTGCGCGAGGCGTCCGTCACGGCGTTGCCGTTCGCGGACGCGAGCTTAGACGCGGTAGTGTCGGCGGACGTGGTTTGCCAGGTGACGGATCCGGAGGTGGCCGCAGCGGAGTTTTTTCGCGTGCTGCGCCCAGGCGGGAGGGTGGTGGTGAACGTGCCTGCCTATCGTTGGATGTGGTCCTACCACGACGACTCCTGCCAGACGAAGCACCGGTACACGCGCCCGGAGGTGGCGGCGCTGCTGGGCGGGGCTGGATTCACCGGGGTCACCACGACGCACTGGAACGCGTTGCCGTTCCCGGCGGTGTGGGCGAAGCGCAAGCTATTCCGCCGCCCCGGGGACACGAGTGATGTCCGGGCTTACCCGGCGGTCGTGGAGGGGGTCTGCGGCGCGTTGATGGCCGCGGAGCACGCTTGGCTGGACGTGGGCGGGCGGTGGGCGTGGGGGACGTCAGTTCTGGGGGTGGGCGTGAAGCCCGCGTGAGCCGGCCGCGACTCGCTCGATGGAAGTCTGGTTGATCGCCCTGCTGCTGGCAGCGCAACTCGCCTTTTGGGGCGCGGGGCTCGCGTGGCTGGTGATGCCGCGGCGCTGGCGCGCGTTCTGGCCGCTGCTGGTGCCGGCCGCCGGGCTCGGCTTGCAGTCGGCGGTCGTGTGGTGGGGCGCGATGGCGGGGGCGGCGGGCACAGACGTTTACGGGCGGTGGGCGCAACTGCTGCCCGGAGCCCTGTTCGGGTTGGCGCTGGCGCGGGGAGGCGCGCGGCGGCTAGCCCGCCAGGCGTCGCGGACTGGGCTGGTAATGGGGCTGGCGGGATTGGCGGTGCTGGCCGTGGCCGGGGCCGTCGCGGCGGGCGGCGCCGGCGCGACCACGGTTTCGCTGGGGAGCTGCGATGCGGCGGATTACGGGGCGGGGGCGCGCGTGCTGCAGGAATTTGCCCGCTCGGAGCGGGGCGGCTTTTTCGGGCAGCGCGAGGTGGTGGCGATCCTCTCGGTCGACAACTTTTTCGACTACTGGCTGCGCCTGAATCACTTCACGCCCGCAGCGCTCCTGGCACTCAATGCGACGTTACTCGGCCGGGCGCCGCACGAATTGGCGACGGTGCACACGGGGCTGTTGCTGGCGGCGCTGGTGCCGGCGGTTTTCTGGGCGGCGCGGGCACTCTTCGGTCAACGCGGGACCTTGGCGCTGGTCGTGGCCGTGGCGGCCGCCGTGAGCCCGCTCTGGTGGTACGCCGTAGCGCACGTCGCGCCTGGCCAGCTGATCGCGGCGCAGGCCTTGGTGTGGCTCACGTGGGGCGGGGTCGTGCTGACCCGCGGGCGCGCGTCGTGGGCCTGCGCGCCGCTGCTGGCGTTGGGGTATTGGCTGGTCGCGGGTGCGTACAATTTCCTCCTGCCAGCGGTCCTGCTGCCCGCGGGTTTGCACGCCGCCTTCGCGCTCCGCGGCGCCGGGGTCCTCGTGCGGGGCGCCCGCTGGGCCGGCGTGATGCTCGCGCCCTTGGCGGTGGTCGCGCTTGGGTTCCCGGCGCGCTTCGCGGGGTATGTGGAGAGGCTGACGTTGCTGCGGACCCACGATTTCGGCTGGCGGATCCCGGTGCTGACGCCGGAGGGCTGGATCGGCCTCGTCGGCGGCAGCGATCTGGCGGCGTGGCCGGTGGCCGGGGTGCGGGTGGTCTTAGCGGCGGGGGTGGTCGCGTTGTGGCTTGCTGCGGGGTTCGCCGTGGCCCGGCGCCGCCCCGCCGCGCTGGCGTTGCCGCTGGCGGTGCTGGCGCCCGTGGTCGCCGGTTACACGCTGCTGCAGGTGCGCGGCGCGTGGTGGGGCACCAACGCCAGCTACGACGCCTACAAGTTGCTCGCGGTGTTCTACCCGTTGGTGCTGCCGCTGCTGTGGTCGTGGGCGGCGCTGCGACAGGGAGGGGGTCCCCTGCGGTGGTTCGGCGTCTCCGCCTTGGTCGTGGCGGTGCTCGCCGGCGGCGCCTTCGCCTCGGCCCGTATTTTGGTCGCGCTCGCCCAGGCTCCGCTACGGGTCACACCCGAACTGGCGGCGCTGCGCGCAGCCGAGGACCGACCCGAGCTCGCCGCGGGCGTCAACCTCCTCGTTCCCGAGATGTGGTCGCGGCTCTGGGCGAATGCCTTCCTGCTGCGCCGGCCGCAGCACTTTGAGACCCACACCTACGAGGCGCGCCGCGACACGCCGTTGCGGGGCGCGTGGGACCTCCAAGGCGGCGTGGTCGGTGCCGGCGCCGCGTCTGGCGGCCGGCTTGAGTTATCCCCCCGGTTCGCGCTCGTCCCGGCCGGCGGCCTGCGCGCCACCGCCACCGCCGGCTGGTTCTCCATCGAGCAGGCCCCGGCGGGCGGCCGGCCTTGGCAGTGGATGGGCGCGGAGGCGGAACTCGAGGTCCGCAACCCCGGTGACAACGCGATCCCCGTCACGTTCACGCTTCAGGCCCGCGGCTGGGGCGCGCGCACGCTCACGCTCCGGGCCGCGGAGGGTCCGGACCCCGGCCCGGCGCTCCACTTAGGCGAAGAGGAAACTGAGCTGGTCTGGCGCGGCCTAGTGGCGCCGCCCGGTGTCTCGCGCTGGGTGCTGGCCACCGCGGAGCCCGCGCGGCCCGCCGGCGGGCGGGATCCCCGCGACCTCGCGGTCCAGGTCTTCCGGCTCACGGTCGACGCAGCGGGACGTTGACGCTCCTCGCCGCCGCCCTCTTCCTCCCCCGTCGATGGCCTCTCCGCCGAACCTGCGCCGCACTTACGCGGGCCGCCGCGTCCTCATCACGGGCGGCCTAGGCTTCATCGGCTCCAACCTCGCCCGCGCCCTTGTCGGGTTGGGCGCGCGCGTCTCGATCGTCGACAGCCTCGTCCCGGAGTACGGCGGTAACCGACGCAATCTCGCCGGCGTTGCCGCGCGGGTGCGCGTGCACCTGGCCGACGTGCGGGACTGGCCCCGGCTGCCAGACCTCATTCGCGGGCAGGACTTTCTCTTCAATCTGGCCGGGCAGACGAGCCATATGGACTCGATGACGGACCCGCAGACCGATCTGGACATCAACTGCCGGGCGCAGCTCGCGATCCTGGAGGCCTGCCGGCTCCATAATCCCGGGATCCGGATCGTCTTCGCCAGCACGCGCCAGATTTACGGCCGGCCCGATTACCTCCCGGTCGACGAGCGCCATCCCCTGCGGCCGGTCGACGTCAACGGCATCAACAAGCTCGCGG
The DNA here is from genome assembly GCA_044370095.1 of Opitutaceae bacterium. Classification (GTDB taxonomy): domain Bacteria; phylum Verrucomicrobiota; class Verrucomicrobiia; order Opitutales; family Opitutaceae; genus ER46. Next base: position 3,728 of record JBILWD010000207.1, read on the forward strand.
GCGAGTCGTTCCACCTCCTGTACTCGCGCGTCCACGGCATCGCGGCCACGGCGCTGCGGTTAACGAACACCATCGGCCCGCGGATGCGGGTGCGGGACGCGCGGCAGACGTTCGTCGGCGTCTGGATCCGCCGGTTGGTGGAGGGTCAGCCTTTCGAGGTTTGGGGCGGCGAGCAGTGGCGGGATTTCACCTACGTGGACGACGCGGTGGACGCGTTCCTGCTGGCGGCGGCGCGGCCGGAGGCGGTGGGCGAGATTTTCAACCTGGGCGGCCCGCCGCGCGTTACCCTCGCGCGTCTCGCGGAACTGCTGGTCGAGCTGAACGAGGGCGGCTCCTTCGTGGTCCGCGCCTTTCCGGCGGACCGGCGGAAGATCGACATCGGCGACTACTACGCGGACGACCGCCTGATCCGCCGGCGCCTCGGCTGGCGGCCGCGGGTCGACCTGCGCACGGCCCTAGGGCGCACGCTCGCTTACTACCGCAAGGAACTGCGGCACTACGTCTGACGTTGGCCGCGGCCGCCTGACACGCCGGAAAGCAGCGCGGACTTGCGCCCCGGGGTCCTTTACCGGCTAATCGGTCGATGGCAGCCCCGGCCCTGAGTTTCGTCATCCCCCTGTACCGCAGCGCGGAAACCATTGGGGCGGTTGTGCGGGAGATCGAGGCAATGGAGATTCCCGGCGGCCACGAGATCGTGCTGGTGCACGACGGTAGCGGCGAGGAGACCAGCCGCGTGGCCCGAGAACTGGTGCGGACGGCGCGGGTGCCCGTGACGCTGGTCGAGCACGCGCGCAACTTCGGCGAGCACAACGCGGTCCTGACGGGCTGGCGGCACGCGCGGGGAGCGCACCTCGTCAACCTTGACGACGACGGCCAGAACCCGCCGGCGGAGGCCGTGCGCCTCTGGCGCCACGCCTGCGCCACCGGCCTCGACGTGGTCTTCGGCCACTACGAGGACAAACGCCACGCCGTATGGCGGAACCTCGGCAGCTGGTTCACCAACCGGATGACGGACTGGGCGCTGGATAAGCCGGCGGGCTTCTACCTCTCGAGTTTCCGCTGCGTGAGCGCGTTCGCCGCGCGCCAGGTGATCGGCTACGCCGGGCCTTACCCGTACCTCGACGGTTTGCTGCTGCAGGTGACGCAGCGGATCGGCTCCATCCAGGTGCGGCACGAGGACCGAAAAGCTGGGCGGAGCACCTACACGCTTGGCCGGTTGGTGCGGTTGTGGCTGAGCGCGTGGGTGAACTTTTCCCTGCTCCCGCTGCGGCTGGCCACCGCGCTCGGCCTGTGCGTCGCCGCGCTGGGGCTGGTCGCGCTCGGCACGATTGCGTGGCTCTGGATCGAGGGGATCGGCCCCGAGTACGGCTGGGGCTGGGCGATGGCGGGGATTCTCATCTTCTCGGGCACCCAGCTGGTGATGCTCGGCCTGATCGGCGAGTACGTGGGCCGGATGTTTATCACCGTGAACCAGCGCCCTCAGGCGGTGGTGCGCGAGGTGTTGGTGTCGCCCTCGCCTCAGGCGGACTGACCGCAGAGCTCGTCCCAGCGCTTGAACTCGCGCCGCATCGCCCGGGCGACGCGCAGCGGGGCCTCCGGGGGCGGCGTGCGCCGCAGGCCGGCGAGGAAGGCGGCGGTCCGGAGGGTCACGAGGTACTCCTGCTGGTCCGGCCGGACCCAGGCCTCGGCGAGGTGGGCGCGGCACCAAGGCACGAGGCTGTCAGCGAGCAACTGCTCTCGCCACCTCAGGGCGAGTCGGCGCGAGTTGTGCTCGTCCCGCGCCTTCCGCCCGGGGGAACTGCTCACGTGGTGCCGGACCACGCTGTGCGGCGCGACGGCGTTGATCCGGCCGGCCGCCCGGGCCCGGTAGCCGAGGTCGATGTCCTCGCCCCCGTTGACATACCCCTCGTCAAACCCGCCCAGCTCCTCCCAGAGCGCGCGGGAGAGCAGGACGCACGCTCCGGTGACCGCGGGCACGATGCGCACCCCGTCTTCCGACTTCGGCCCCCGCGGGATTTCTCGCGTGTGGACGGGCTTGCCGGTGACGGTCAGCTCGAGCCCAGCGTGATCCACGGCGCCGGTGGCGGCGTCGAGCTGGACGTTCCCGACCAGGCCGGCCCGGGCGCCCAGCCGGCGGTGGGCCGCGAGCAGCGGCTCAAGCCAGCCGGGGAGCAGCACGAGGTCGTTGTTCAGGAGGAGCAGGAGCTCGCCCCGAGCGAGGGCGGCAGCGCGGTTGTTGCTCACCGCGAAGCCCCGGTTGCGCTCGTTAACCAAAATCCGCAGCGGCGGCCAGCCGGCGGGCGGGCGGGCCGCGATCTCCGCCAGCCAGGCGCGAGTGCCGTCTGTGCTCGCGTCGTCGACCAGCAGCAATTCCGCGGAGATCCCGGGCGGCAGCGTGGCGTGGAGGCTGGCCAGCATCGCGGTGGTGAGCCCCAGGCAATTGTACAGGGGCACGATGAGGCTCAGCCGGGGTGGCGGGGCTTCCGGCGGGGGCGCGGAACTGCAGGGTAGGAGGCGCATCAGCCGTGCGGGGCCCGAGGTATTCCGGTCCCGGGGGCGGCGCTCAACCCCTTATTCCTGACAAGACTGGCATTCAGGCGCCCAGCACCACCCGGCGTAGGTAGGCACCGTAGGAGGACTTGCCGAGGCGGGTCACGTTGGCTTCGAGCGTGGCACGGTCGATCCAGCCCTGGCGCCACGCGATCTCCTCGAGGCAGGCGATCTTGAGGCCTTGGCGGTTCTCGATCACGGAGACGAACTGGCCCGCCTCCAGGAGTGAGTCGTGGGTGCCGGTGTCGAGCCAGGCGGTGCCGCGGCCGAGGACCTCGACGTGCAGCCGGCCCGCTTCGAGGTAGAGGCGGTTCAGGTCGGTGATTTCCAGCTCGCCGCGGGCCGAGGGGCGTAGGCTGCGCGCGCGCGCCACGACCTCCGCATCGTAGAAGTAGATTCCGGGGATGGCGTAGTTCGACTTGGGCTGCGCCGGCTTCTCTTCGAGGGAGACGACGCGGCCGTCCGCCGCGAATTCCACCACCCCGTAACTGCGGGGATCGGCCACGTGGTAGCCGAAGATCGTGGCGCCCTCGGTGCGGGTGGTGGCGCGCTCGAGGGACTTCACGAGGTCGTGGC
>JBILWD010000208.1:0-6834 GCA_044370095.1 Opitutaceae bacterium
GCCGTGCACCAACTTGCCGTGCTTGGTGCGGTCATCATCAAAAAACATCACCGGTTCGAAGCCGCGATGCGGGGCGCCAATGAACTCCTTGGCCAGGGAGGCGCCGGCATCTCCGGCCCCGACGATCGCGATGCGCTGGATCTGCGGCTGGAGGCCACACGCGGCACGGGCCGCCCGGCTGGTGCGCTCCCGGAAGAGCCGGGCGGCGAGCCGGCCGGCGCAGAGCGCGCCAAAGCAGAGCATGAAATCGATCAGGAGCACCCCCCGGGGGAGCGCCAGGGGCTTGTACAGCAGCAGGCGCGGCAGCAGCAGCACCAGACTCGCCCCACCCATCGCCCAGGCCAACCGGAACAGATCCGGTAGGCTGAAATAAGTCATCAGCGTGCCAAACTGCCGCGCCAGATAGAGCGCGAACAGCTTCACCAGCAGGATCAGCCCAATCAGCCGCAGACGCTCCCGCTCCAACTCGTCGGCGACCTGGAAGTCGAAGCGGACCTCGTAAGCCAGGTAAAAACTGACCGCGATGATCCCTGCGTAAATCAACAGCAGCACGGCCGTGCGCTGCCACTGGCTGACTTCACGCAGCGCGGCCGGATCCGGCTTCGCCATGGGAGGGGCCGAAAGCGGGGGAGGACTCATGGCACTTGCCGGCCCGGCCGCCCGCAACCGAACGCCACCCGATCAAAACTGCCACCAAGATGCATCACTCCCATTTGGGTAGGGTTAACCGTTGCCTTGGCAAGCCTCAGCTGGCCAAAAACTAGCGCCGCCGGGGAGCCGGCCGCCAATCCGCGGTCACGACGGAGGAGAAGCCACCCCGCGCCTTCCAGTCGGCCACAATCGTTAGGGAACGCGGCTTCAGCCGGGCACCGAGATCGTCGCAGATGCGGTTGGTGGCCGCCTCGAAGAAAATACCCTCATTCCGGTAGGCGTGGAAGTAGAGCTTGAGCGACTTGAGCTCGACGCACGTCTTGTCCGGCACGTAGCGGACCGTGATGGCGGCGAAATCTGGATGACCCGTCATCGGGCACACCGAGGTGAACTCGTGGTGGGTGTGCTCGATCAGGTAGTCGCGCCCCGGCGCGGGATTCGGGAAGGTTTCGAGGATCTTCGGGTCAGCCATGCTGGCAATGAAGCAACAGACAGCAGGCCGGGAGGCAAAGGTGAAGTGATTCCGCGGCGCCACCGCTTTTGCCTTCGACAACCCCCGGGCCGGCGCCTGAGCGTTTGCCCTACCCCAATGTTTGCCGCCCGGATCCCAGTGCTACTCCTGCTGCTCGCCGCGTCATCAAGCTGGCCCACGGGCTAGACGCCACCCACAGCGTGCACCGTGGGATGGTACGGTTGGGCGAGTTGCTCGCCGCCAAATCCAGCGGACGGCTGCGGGTGGAGGTTTACGCCAACGGGCAACTCGGCAGCGAACGGGAATGCCTCGAACTGGTGCAACTCGGCGGTCTGGGAATGACCAAGGTGTCGTCCAGCGTGCTCGAGGGCTTCGCGCCGGAGTTCAAGGTATTCGGCCTGCCGTACCTGTTCCGGGACGCCGCGCACCGGCAGGCCGTGTTCGACGGTCCCCTCGGCCGGGAGATCCTCGCCGCGCCCGAGCGGAAGTTTCTGCGGGGCGTGTGTTACTACGACGCCGGGAGCCGCAGCTTTTACACCAAGAAACCGGTTCGGACTCCAGCCGACCTGCGCGGCCTGAAGATCCGCGTGCAAGAGAGCCCGATGGCCTTCGCGTTGATCCGGGCCTTCGGCGCCTCGGCCACGCCCATCGCGTTCGGCGAGCTCTATACTGCGCTCCAACAGGGCGTGGTGGATGGGGCGGAGAACAACCCGCCCTCCTTCCACCTCGCCCGTCATTACGAGGTCTGCCGCTTCTACACGCTGAACGAGCACACCTCGGTGCCGGACGTTTTGGTCGTCGGGACGGACCTCTGGAACCGCCTCACCCCCGAGGAGCGCCGCTGGCTGCAGGAGGCCGCTGAGGAGTCCGCGGCCTACCAACGGGGCCTCTGGGCGGAATCGGAGGCAGCGTCGCTCGCCGCGGTGCAGGCCGCTGGAGTCGAGGTCATCCGGCCGGACCGGGCCGCCTTCTACACCGCGGCGGCCGCGCTGCGGGAGTCCGTGCGCGACGATCCTGTGATCGGGCCCCTCGCCCGACGGATCGGGGAGGTGCGGCCGTGAAGGCGGTGCGCGGCACGTTGGATCGGATTTTGGGCACCGGCCTCGCCGTGCTGATGGCGGCGATGGTCCTCAACGTGCTCTGGCAGGTCTGCACGCGCTTCGTCCTGCGCACGCCCTCGAGCTTCACCGAGGAGGTCGCCCGGTACCTGATGATTTGGGTGGGGATGTTCGGGGCCGCCTACGCCACCGGCCGCAAGGCGCACCTGGCGCTCGATCTGCTCACCGGTCGCCTGCAGGGCGGGGCGCGGCGGACCTCGGAATGCTTCATCCACGCGGTGGTGCTGAGCTTCGCGGCGCTGGTGATGGTCGGGGGCGGCGGGCGGCTGGTCTGGGTGCAGCTTTCCCTCGGGCAGAAGTCCGCGGCGCTCCAGCTGAACGTGGGCCTCATTTACCTTGCGGTCCCCCTCGCCGGGGCCGCGATCGTCCTCTACAGCCTCGGGGCGCTGCTCGATCTCCGCCGCGGCCCGGAGGCGAACGCGGGCCAGGCCTCTTCCGGCCTCAACTGAGATGCACGAAGCGCTCGTCCTCGCCCTCGTCTTCGCCGTGCTCCTCCTCGCAGGGGTGCCGATCTCTTTCGCCATCGGCTCGGCGGCCGTCGCCGCGCTCGCCTTGGCCCTCGACCCGGCGCCGGCGGCGACCGTGGTAGCGCAGCGGCTCGCCACGGGCCTCGACAGCTTCGCGCTGCTGGCGATCCCGTTCTTCATCCTCTCCGGGCAGCTAATGAACCGCGGGGGCATCGCCCGACGGCTGGTGGACCTCGCGAAGCTCGCGGTGGGCCGGCTCCCGGGCGGCCTCGCCTACGTGAACATTCTCGGGAGTATGCTCTTCGGTGCGATCTCCGGCTCGGCCGTCGCCGCTGCGGCGGCCATCGGGGGTACCATGACCCCGCTGATGCGCCGGGAGGGCTACGACCGGGACTTCGCCGCAGCAGTCAACATCTCTGCGGCACCCATCGGGCTCCTGATCCCACCGAGCAACATCATGGTGGTGTACTCCCTCGCCAGCGGCGGAGTCTCGATCGCGGCCCTGTTCCTCGCAGGCTACGTGCCGGGCATCCTCCTCGGCCTCGCCCTGATGGCCACCGTGGCGCTCCTCGCCCGCGGGCGTAATTACCCCGCCGGCGAGAAGGTCGCGGCCGCCGAGGCCGGCGGGATCGTGTTCCGCGCCCTCCCCAGCCTGCTCCTAATCGTGCTGGTGATGGGCGGCATCATCCTCGGCTGGTTCACCCCCACCGAGGCCAGCGCCATCGCGGTCGCCTACACCTTTATCCTCTCCGTGCTGGTTTACCGTGAGGTCCCGTGGCGCGAGCTGCCCGCGATCTTGACCGACTCCGCGCTCACCACCGCCGTGGTGCTGCTGCTCATCGGCACCTCGATGGGGATGTCTTGGGTGATGTCCCTCGCCAACATCCCGCAGGCCGTCACCGCCGGGCTCCTCGCGATCACCGAGGACAAGGTGCTGCTGCTGCTGATCATCAACCTCCTGCTGCTCGTGGTCGGCACTTTTATGGATATGACCCCGGCAGTGCTGATCTTCACCCCGATCCTGCTGCCCGTGGTACAGAAGCTTGGGATGTCGCCGCTGCACTTCGGACTGATGCTGATCTTCAACCTCTGCATCGGCCTCTGCACGCCGCCGGTGGGCAACTGCCTCTTCGTCGGCTGCGGCGTGGCCCAGACCACCATCGCCCGCGTCTGGCGGCCGCTGCTGCCCTTCTTCGGGGCGATGCTCGTGGTCCTGCTGCTTGTGACCTTCTGGCCCGCGCTCTCGCTCGCCCTGCCACGCGCCCTCGGGTTCTGACGCGCGTTCCGCGAAACGGTGCCGAGGGTGGCGGCGGACCGGTCAGCCCTGGACCTCGCCCATCCGCTCCGCGTCGAGCTCGTAGAGTCCGGTCATATAGCCGTTCTCGAACATCGCGCCGACCTTCAGCTGGCCGTAAAAGGAAACCGGGACGTCCATCAGCGGAGCCACGCCCTGCTTCATCTTCACGATCACCCACTCGTTCATATTCGGCACGGTGCCGAAGCAGCAGGCCAAGGTGTTGCGCATCAGGAGGAACTCCACCACCAGACCCTTCTCCATCTTCACCGGCACCATATAGCCGGTGACGACGGCCTTTTTGCCGTGCCACGACTTCACGATCGGCGGGATCTGCTCCTCACCCGTCGGCGGCTTCACGTTCGGATCGGCGGCCGGGTCGAACGCCGGCGGCGTGAAGACGTAGGAGGAGAGCTGGTCGAAACCCAGCTTCAGGTAGCCATTCTCCGCGGGCGGCTGGGCGGTGACCGCCGGGGCGGGGTAAGGGGCGGGTAGGTTCGGGTTCGCGAAAGCGTCCGGACCGGCCGGTTCCGCGGCCCACGCGGCAGCGGCCAGCGCGGCGGCGGTCAGGAGCGGGAGGAGGAGGCGCGACGGGGCTTTCATCGGAGTTAGGGTAAAGATGCGGGCAGCGCGGGTTTCGTCAAAGGGCTTCGCCTCACGATACAGGCGCGATCGTCTCCGCCACCGGCGTGCGGTAGGCCTTCACCGCGGGCACGATCCCGCCAAGGGCGCAGAGCGCGGTCATCGCGAGGGGACAGACCACGAGCACGTGGTGGAAGGCCCAGGGCGTGAGGACGACACCCGTCTGCGCGCGGATGAGGCCCGCGACGCCCGCGTAGAGCGCGAAGTGCGCGGCCAGGCCAGCCAGCGCACCCAGGGCGCCGATCACCGTGGCTTCCGCCAACACCGCGCCGAACACCGTCCGGCGGCGCGCCCCGAGCGCCCGCAAAATTGCTAGGTCCCGCTGCCGCGCGCTCATCGAGTTGTAGATGCTGGCCAGCACCGACCCCGCCGCCACGAGCGCCACGAGGTAGGCCACGAGCTCCAGCACGCGGTCGAACCAAGAGATCTTGCCGAAAAGCTCCGCCATAATCGCGCCGACGGGGAAGGCGAAGGTCAGCCGGTTGCCCTGCTTGTTGTAGAGCATATCCAGCATAAAGCCGGCGGTCGGGGTCCGCAGCTGGAGGAGCACGGCGCTCACGTCGGTCGCCGCCTTCGGGTCGTGGCCCGCCATCGTCTGGATGCCGCGCAGGGGCAGCCAGATCACGCGGTCCGCGGGGGTGTTGGTGGGCGCGAGGATGCCGGTGACGGTGAACTCCTCCGCGTGCTCGGCCTTGGGGTCGAAGTTGAGGCCGTGGAAGGGGCGGAAGACCGAGCCTACCCGCAACCCCAGGCGCTGCGCCGCGAAGCTGCCCGCCACCGCCTCGCGCTGGTCCGCCGCGAACAGCCGGCCGCCAGCCTCGATCGCATACTTGCGCCCCGGCGCGTACTCCACGCCGGTGAACAGATCGGGCACCGTGCCCACGAGGCGGAAGCCGCGCAGGTTGTCGCCCACCGCGATGGGGATCGCCGCCTTCACCAGCGGGTGCCGCCGGATCGCCTCAGCATCGGCCGCCGCCACGTTCCCCGGCGAGGCCTCTAGGTGGAAGATGGCGTTCAGCACCAGCTGCAGCTTGGAGCCGCGGGCGCCGAGGACGGCGTCGAAGCCGGCCGACGTCTGCGTGAACGCGGCCTGGGACTCGACCTTGACCCGCCAGACGGTCATCAGCAGCCCCGCCGCGAGGGCGATGCCGCCGGCGGTGATCAGCGTCGACAGCGCGTGCTGACGTAGCGACCGGTAGACGATCAGGGGAAGGGTCATCGCCGAGCCTCCCCGACCGCTTGGTTGAGCTCCGCGAAATCCCGCCGCAACGCGAATTGGCCCAAGACCCCCTCGTCGTGGCTGACCAGCAGCAGCGCCGCACCCTGCTCCCGGCAGACCTCGCGGATCAGCGCGAGGGCCTCGCCGGCGTGACGGGCGTCGAGGTTCCCGGTGGGCTCGTCGGCGAGCACCAGCCGGGGGCGGTTCGCAAGCGCCCGCGCCACCGCGACGCGCTGCTGCTGCCCGGTGGAGAGTTGCCGCGGGAAATGTCCCAACCGGTGGCCGAGGCCCACCCGCTCGAGCACCGCGCGCGCGTCCGCCCGGTCCGCGCCGCGGGGGCCGAAGGACATCCCCAGCAGCACGTTTTCGAGGACGGTGAAGCCCTGGAGGAGATTGAAGGTCTGGAAGATGTAACCGAGCTTCTCGGCGCGCAGCCGGTCGCGCGCCGGCTCGCCCAGCGCAGTCATCCCGACGCCGTCGATGCGCACCTCACCAGCGTCCGCCGCGAGGATGCCCGCGATCAGGTGCAGGAACGTAGTCTTGCCCGAGCCGCTCTCGCCCCGGAGCGCCAGTTGCTCCCCCGCGGCCAAGTCGAACTCCGCCACCGAGACGACCGGGACCCGCGCCCCGTCGGGACCCGAAAACGATTTGCTGAGCTGCCGCACTGCAAGCATCGGGTCGACTGAAGGCACCCGCGCCCAGACCGCAAAGCGAATCGAAACCCCGCGCCCGCATTCCAGTCGTGCCTTTGCCTCGGTGCCCGCTTGGAGTGGTGCTCCCGACAATGTGTTACCTCTGCGGCCTGCCCCAGCACGACGCCTTCCCGCTCTCGAACGCCGCGCGGGCGGAGCGGGCCGCGCTCCGGCGCCGGGCGCAACGCGTACGCGCGTCGGCCACGGGGCCGGTCACAGGGCCAGCCAGCGGCGGACGTTCGCGGAAGTCACCGCAGCGAGCTCCTCGAGGCTGACCCC
>JBILWD010000209.1:0-6822 GCA_044370095.1 Opitutaceae bacterium
CTCGACGCGACGTCGGTCGTGACCCCGGAGGTCGCGGTCATCACGTCCATCGCGATGGACCACTGTGAGATTCTCGGGGACTCGCTAGGCCAGATCGCGGCGGAGAAGGCCGGCATCATCAAGCCGGGGCGTCCCCTCGTGGTCGGACGCGTGCCGCGCGAGGCGGAGGCGGTCATCGCGCGGATCGCCGCGGAGCGCGGCGCCCCCGTGCGCTGGGTTCGGCAAGTCTACGGGGACGATCTCGCAGCCTACCCGCGGACGAGCCTCGAGGGGGATTACCAGCGCTGGAACGCCGCCACGGCCACCCTCGCCGCCGAGGCGCTCGACGCGCGCTGGCGGCTTTCCCCGGGCGTCGTCCACGCGGGCCTAGCCGCGGTGGATTGGCCCGGCCGATGGCAACGGGTCCGGGCCGGCGGGCGGCTCGTCATCCTCGACTCGTCCCACAACCCGGAAGGAGCAGCCGTGCTGTCCTCCAATCTGGCACGGCTGGTCGCCGAGACGGGCCGGCGCCCCGTAGTCATCACGGGCATCCTCGGATCAGTCCGAGCCCGGCCATTGCTCGCCGCGATCGCGGAGCACGCCGCGGAGATCGTGCTGGTGCCGCCCGACCAGCCCCGCGCCTGCACCGTCGAGGAATTGCGCGAGCTCATTCCCGCCGCCTTCTCCGGCCCGGTGCGGGCGGGCCGTGTCGACACGTTGTTCCCGGAAGGAGGAGCGTGCGACGCGGGGCCGCCCGACGGGGTGGTGGTGGTCACGGGCTCTCTCTACCTGCTCGGGGAGGTGCTGACCCGCTTCCGGCCTGCGGACGGCACTCGTTGAATCCGCGCTCGATTCGGCGACCGCTCGCCGCATAACGCTGCAGCATGCGTTTCCCGCCGCTGTCCCTCCTGATTCTCCTTGTCCTAGCCGTCACGCGCCTCACGGCGGCGCTGCCGGTGCCGATCACCCCCGTCGAGGGCCGCGCCGGGATGGTGGTGGCCGGGCATCCCGAAGCCGCTGAGGCTGGCCTAGCAGTGCTGCGCGCCGGGGGCAATGCGATCGACGCCGCGATCGCCACCTCCCTCGCCGTCGGCGTGGCCGAGCCCTACGGCTCCGGCCTCGGGGGCAAACTAATGTTCTTGTACCACGAGGCGCGCAGCGGACGCACCTACGCGATCGACGCGATGGACGCGGCCGGTTCGGTCAATGTGGCCGCGTACCTCAAGCGCCCCGCCTCCGCTCGGAGCTACGGCTACGCGGAAGTCTGCGTGCCCGGTCTCGCCGGCGGCTTGTGGACCGCGCACCAGCGCTGGGGGCGTCTCCCCTGGGCGGCGACGATCGATCCCGCGATCCGGCTCGCCCGCACGGGCTTCGAGGTGCTCCCGAAGACGCGCGAGCAGTTCCAAGAGCAGGAGCGCAAGCTGCGCCGGGGCGACACGGAAATCGCCCGGCTCTACCTGCCCGGAGGACAACTGCCCGCAGTCGGCAGCCGCCTGCCGAACGAGGATCTCGCGATCACAATGGAGCGGCTGGCGCGTGAGGGCCGCGACGGCTTCTATCGGGGAAGCGTGGCCGAGGCGCTGGTTCGCGCGGCGCAGGCCGGCGGCGGCTGGCTGACCGCCGATGATCTGGCCGGTTATGAGGCCCGCGTGGTCGAGCCGCTGTCGGTCACGGTCCGGGGATACACGCTCTACGCCGGGCCTCCCCCTACCAGCGGGGCCACGCTGTTCCTCCCCATCTTGAAGGTGCTCGAGGCGGGCGGACTCGCTCCGGCCCCGTTGCGTTCCGGCGAGAACATCGACGTCCTCGGCCGCCACTGGCGGGCCGCCCTGCCCGACGTCCTGCGCACGGTCGGCGACGTGCTCGCCTCGCGTTTCCAGGTCGAGCGCCTACTCGCGCCGGATGCGATTGAGGGCCTGCGTTCCCGCGCCCAGCCCGCGCCCGCCAAACCCGCCCGCAAGGTGGCCTCCGCCTCCGGGCGCAGGGACGACTTTCCGTTCGCCGAAAGCGCTCACGCCGCGACCACCCACTTCCTCGTCGCGGACCGCGAGGGCAACGTGGTCTGCGCGACCCAGTCCCAAAGCCTCCACTTTGGCGCCGGGGTCGTTCCGCTCGGCACCGGCGTGGTGATGAACAACTCAATGAGCAACTTCGCGACGACGGACGCGCTCAGCCCCAACTACGTCGCTCCGGGCCGCCGCTCGCGCAGTACGATCGGGCCGACGATCGCGGTCCGGGACGGTCGCGCCGTGTTCGCGGTGGGATTGCCCGGCTCCGCCCGCATCCCGACCGGGCTCCTCCAGGTACTGGCAGACCACGTGCTCCTCGGGCGCCCGCTGGAGGAGGCGATCGGCGACACTCGGTTTCATTTTCAATCGACCGAGGGCGCCGGCCCGGATCAGGTCGAGGCCGAGGCATCTCTCCCGGATGCGGTCGCTGAGCGGCTCCGCGCGTTCGGCTGGAAGGTGGTTCTCCGCGAGCCCGCCGGCACAGGGAAGTATTTTGGGGGCGTCAACGCGATCGAGGTGCGGCCTGACGGCACCCTTCGCGGTTTGGCGGATCCGCGGCGAACCAACGAGGCACGCGGGTTCTGAGCGCGGACAAAAGCCTTGCCAAGCACGGGGTGAGTCCCTGTGTTTGAACACTTTCCATGCAAAAGACCAAGAAGTCCGTTGCCAAGCGGTTCAAACTCACCGCCCGCGGCAAGCTCGTGCGCCGCACGCCTGGCTTCCGTCACTTGCTTGGCTCGAAGAGCACGAAGCAGAAGCGTCGTGCGACCCGGGACAAGCTAGTGGCCGCCGGCCACGCCGAGGCGCTCAAGCGCGCCCTCCCGTTCGGTCTCTGAACGGAACGCCACCCATCCCATCAACCGCTCCCGGGGGTGATTCTCCCAGCCGACCTCCGGGCGCCTAAATAAAAAGGAATCCACCAACATGGCTCGTGCAACTAATGGTCCCGCGTCGCGCAAGCGGCGCAAAAAAGTGCTGAAGTACGCCAAGGGCTACTTCGGCAATAAATCGAAGCTGTTCCGCTACGCGAAAGAAGCGGTCCAGCACGCTTGGCAGTACGCCTACGCCGCCCGTCGCAAGAAAAAGGGCGACTTCCGCGGTCTCTGGATCGTGCGCCTCAATGCCGCGTGCCGCAACGCCGGTATCAGCTACAGCCGCTTCATCGAGGGGCTGAAGGCCGCCAACATCGGCCTCGACCGCAAGGTTCTCAGCGACCTCGCCATCCGCGACGAGGTCGCCTTCAACGCCTTGGTCCGCCAGTCGCAGGAGGCCCTCAAGGCCAAGGCCGCCGCGGCCAAGACCGCCTGAGGCGCTCCGGGGGCACCCCCGGTTTCCCTCACCCGCTGAAGGACGGGTTCCGCGCCCGCGGGACCCGTCCTTTCTCTTTTTCGTTTCCGCCAGTCGCAGGCTTCCCTCCCTCCGCCGCTTCCGCTACGCTCCCGCTCCCGAACCGCATGCAAGCGCAACTCCAAGCCGTCCTCGCGAAGGCCGCCGCCGAGCTCCCCGCCGTCCACCTTCGGCCCGATCTTGAGGCCGCCAAGGCCCGCTACGTCGGGCCCAACGGGGAATTCACCGCCCTGATGAAGCAGATGGGCGCGGTGCCCAAGGAAGAGCGCCCCGCGGTGGGCAAACTCATCAACGAGGCCAAGGGGCGGCTGCAGGTCCTGCTGGATGAGGCCCTCGCCCGCATCGCCGCCGCCGAGCTCTCCGCCCAACTCGGGCCTTCGATCGATCCCTCGCTGCCGTCGCCCGACCCGGGCCCCGGCACGCGGCACCCGCTGACGCTCGTGCGCGAGGAGATGTGCCGCATCCTCCGCAAGGTCGGGTTTTCCGTCGCCGACGGCCCCGAGGTCGAGAGCGAGTACTACTGCTTCGACGCGCTCAACACCCCCGCAGACCATCCGGCCCGCGACGAGAAGGATACGTTCTACCTTCCCTTGGACGCCCGCTTCGGGAACGTCAGCAAGAAGGACCCCGCCGAGCGCTACCTTCTCCGCACGCACACCTCGTCCGTCCAGATCCGCACGATGCTGCGCGGGGAACCGCCGATCCGCATCGTCTCCCCGGGCCGCGTCTATCGGCGAGATACGACCGATGCCACCCACAGCGCGAACTTCCACCAGCTCGAATGCCTTTACGTGGACCGCAACGTCACGGTGCGGGACCTGAAGGCGCTGCTCGACCACATCTTCGCCGCCCTACTCGGCAAGGACACGCGTACCCGCTTCCGCCCGCACTACTTCGGCTACACCGAGCCGAGCTTTGAGGTCGACCTCGCCGCCACGCATCTGCCCCGGGTCAACAAGCCCTGGATTGAAATCGGCGGCTGCGGGATGGTGGATCCCACGGTGTTCGCCGCGGTCGGTTACGACCCGGAGCGCTGGACGGGTTACGCGTTCGGAATGGGTCTCGAGCGCCTCGCGATGCTCCTCTATGGCATCGATGATATCCGGTATTTCTACCAGAACGATGCCCGCTTCCTGCGGCAGTTCTCCTGACGCTCCCTTTCCTTTTCCGGTATGAAAGTCTCCCTGAACTGGCTACGCGATTACGTCCCCCTCACGGCGTCCCCGGAGGAAATCGCGCGCGCCATCACGTTCCTCGGCTTCGAGGTCGAGGGCATCCATTCTACCGGTGCGCCCCGGCTGGACCACGTCGTGGTCGGCGAGATCCTCACGCGCGCCCGGCATCCGAATGCGGACAAGCTCTCCGTCTGCACGGTCGACGTGGGCCCGGCGGGCGGAGTGAAGACGATCGTCTGCGGCGCCGCCAACTGTGACGCCGGCCATCGCGTGCTGGTGGCCCTGCCCGGGGCCGTGCTGCCCGGCAACTTCGCCATTAAGGCGTCCAAGATCCGCGGTCAGGCCTCCGAGGGGATGATGTGCTCCCCTGATGAACTCGGGCTGCCGGGGGATCACGCGGGGCTGCTGCTCCTGCCGGATCGCCCCGCCCTCGGATTGCCGATCCAAGAGGCGCTTCCCGGCGGCGACACCATTCTCGACCTTGAGATCACCCCGAACCGGCCGGACTGCCAGTGCCACCTTGGCATCGCCCGGGAGCTCGCCGCTTGGTTCCGGCTCCCGCTCACGTACCCCCAAGAACGCTTTCGCGGAGATGTCTCTGCCGCACCCCAGCGCCCGGATCTGCTCGCTGGCGTGGAGGTCCGCAGCCCCGAGGACTGCCCGTATTACTCCGCCCACGTCGTCGCCGGCATCAAGGTCGGGCCGAGTCCCGCGTGGTTGCAGGACCGCCTGCGCGCCGTCGGCCTGCGTCCCATCAATAATGTGGTCGATGTTACCAACTACGTGATGCTCGAGACCGGGCAGCCGCTGCACGCCTTCGACGCCCGCCGGCTCGAGGGACGGAGGATCATTGTCCGGCCCGCCGCCGAAGGGGAACGCCTAGTCACGCTGGACGGCAAAGAACGCGCCCTGGACGCGAGGACCCTCGTCATTGCCGATGCCGCGCGCGCGGTCGTGGTTGCCGGGGTAATGGGTGGGCAGGACTCCGGGGTGGTCGCGGACACCACCGATCTGGTGCTGGAATGCGCTGTCTTCCGGCGCCAGACGGTTCGGGCGGCGTCTCGCCGGCTGGGCCTGTCGACGGATTCTTCTTACCGCTATGAGCGTGGGGTTGACCCGCACGCCGCCCCTGAGGCCGCGTGGCGTGCCCTCGACCTGATTTTGGAAACTGCGGGCGGCGCGGTGGCAGGACCTGCGTTCCAGGTCGGGGGCGATGTTCCTTGGTCGCGCGAGATCGTGGTCACCCACGATTATATCACCGAGCGCCTCGGGTTCGATGTTCCGGCGGCCGAGATGCGTGCCGCCTTCGAGGCCCTAGAGCTCCGGGTGACTCGCGAGGAGGAGACCGTTCAGCCCGCCCGCGGCCCCGCCTGGACCGTCGCCATTCCCAGCTGGCGAGACGACCTAGACCGCCCGATCGATCTCGTGGAAGAAGTGCTGCGGCTCCACGGCACCGAGCGGATCCCGCCGGCGACGGTCGTCGCGCCCGGGCTCGCCGCGGAGGACGACCCGGTGGTGCGCTTCAACTGCCAGGCGACCGATTACCTCGTCGGTCACGATTTCCACGAGTGCGTCAACTACACCCTGCGTCCCGCCCGCGAGTTGGCCGCCTGGGCATCCGCGGCGGAACTGCCCCGGCTCGCGCTCGCTAACCCCTTTGTGGATGACCAAACCCATCTGCGATCCACCCTCATCGGCGGCCTCCTAGAGTCCCTGCGGCTGAATCAGGCCCGGGGTGTACCGGTTGCGCGTCTGGCGGAAACCGGGAGGGTGTTCCTGGAGCGGGAAGGTCAGGTGCTGGAGTGCGTCGCCGCCGCGTTTGTCATCGCCGAGTCGTCCGGGGAACGCTCCTGGCTGCGGCGAGAGACCGCCGATTTCTTCACCGCCCGACACCACGCCGTCGCCCTCGCCGGGCTGGCGGGCCTCCGGGTGGGGGAACTGCTTCCCGCTGCGACCCCCGGTTGGCAGGCCGGCCACGCGGCGCTCGCCACCGATCTTCGCCGAGGTTGCTGGATCGGCGCCGGGCTGGTTGATCTGGCGCTTACCCGCTCCCTCGGCATCGAGGGCCGTGTGCAGGCCGGTTTTGTCGCGCTGCTGCCCGAACTACTGCCCGCGCGCTCCGGGGTTCGCCGCTTTCAGGACTTCAGCCTCTTCCCGGCTGCGCTGCGGGATCTGGCGCTCATCGTTCCCGAGGCGACCCCAGCGGGAGAGGTGTCGACCCGCGTCGGGCGCGCCGCGCGGCAGGCAGCGGGAGCGAGCTTTAACTTCGAGGGAGCTAGTGTCTTCGACGTCTACCGTGGCCCGGGCTTACC
>JBILWD010000210.1:0-6821 GCA_044370095.1 Opitutaceae bacterium
CACCAGCGGGCTGCAGAGCTACAGTGACATTTACGCCGACAGCCGGAAATGGATTCAGCAGGCGTGGGTCGATTATCTGACCCCGCAGCTCTACTGGTCGATCGGCTTCAGCATCGCCAATTATGAGGTGCTGCTGCCCTGGTGGAATGCCCTGGGCGGGAACCGTCACGTCTACAGCGGTCTCGCGGCCTACAAGGTGAACAACGGCGGGACCGACCTGAACTGGAGTCAGCCGACGCAGCTTCCCCGGCAGATCCGCCTGAACCGGCAGCAGCCGAATGTACGCGGACAGACCTTCTTCAGCGCCCGCAGCGTGGTGGGCAACCCGTTGGGCCTGCGCGACGCGCTGCGCGATGACGTGTTCCGGACCCCGGCCCTGCGCCCCGCGATGCCGTGGAAGGATGATCTGCCGCCGCCGCCCGTCAGCCAGCTGACCGCGGAGGTGAGCGGCCGCGAGGTCCGGCTGCGCTGGGTGGCACCGCCCGCCACCGGCAACGCCCTCGACGAGGTGCGCCAATTCGCGGTTTACCGCTCCCTCCGCAGCCCGATTGACCACGAGGATGCCGCCCACCTCGTGCGGATCACCGCGCACGCGGGCGAGCCCAGCTTCACGGATGCCGGCCTCGCCCCCGGGACCTACCATTACACCGTGACCGCGCTGGACCGGCTGCACAACGAAAGCCTCCCGGCCGGCACGGTGAGCGCGCAGGTGGTCGCGACGCCGGGAGACGGACCCGCGGGGGCCATCAGCCGGTTGGCAAATCTCTCGGTGCTCGCGCCCCTCCTGCGGCCGGGGGACTCGTTCACCGTCGGTTACGTGGTGGGCGGCAGCGGGACGTCCGGCAGCAAACCCGTGGTGCTCCGCGCCGCGGGGCCCTCGCTGGCCCCGCTGGGCGTGCCAGGCGTGCTCGCGGATCCCAAGTTGGAGCGCTTCGCCGGCAGCACCAAGACCGGGGAGCACGACAACTGGGGCGGATCCGCCGCGCTCGCGGCCGCGATGAGCTCCGTGGGGGCGTTCGCATTTTCCGGCCCTGCGTCCAGGGATGCCGCGGCCAGCGTCGTGCTGCCGCCGGGAGATCACTCCGTGCGCATCGCCGGGGCCGGCGGCGACACGGGACTGATCTTGGCGGAGGTCTACGATGCGACGCCGGAAGCAGCCTACACGGCAACCACCCCGCGCTTGGTCAACTTGTCCCTGCTGAAGGATTCCGCCGGGGGCATCACCGCGGGGTTTGTCGTGGCCGGCGGCGGCGAGAAGCGGGTCCTGGCCCGTGCGGTGGGCCCGGGGCTGTCGGCGTTCGGGGTCGACGGCGCCGCGGCGGATCCCCGCCTCACGCTCTTTGCGGGCGAGCGGGCGCTGGGGTCCAACGACAACTGGGGTGGCGGGGCGGCCCTGGCCGACGCTTTTGCCCGGGCGGGCGCGTTCGGTCTCACCTCGAACTCACGCGACGCCGCCCTGGTGGCCTCGCTGCCCGCCGGCAATTACACGATCCGGGTGGAGACGGGCGATACCGCCGGCACGGTCTTGGTCGAGCTCTATGAGCTTCCGTGAGGCGGCGGCACGCCGGACCGGACCGCGTTGAGGCGGGTCGGCGGGCCGACTTCAGGCTCACGGTTTCGCCGGGCGTCTCGTCGCCGTCTGCCGGGAACCTCACCCCCACAACACCCGAGCGCTTCCTGATTGGGATCGCCCGGCGAAGAAAACCCGCAAGGGTAGGCCGCCGAGACAAATTATAAATTGCTACGGATCTCGTCGCATCGAGTGCCGGACAGAAATCTGCCTTGGGAGAGCCTTGGAGGAGGACTGAAGGAGTATGGGCGGAGAATCGAAGGAGCGCAGCCCTAACCGTGCTCCGCGAAAAATGTGCCCCGCGAGGAAAACTAGACAACTTATCGAATGCCTAGGGCGAATGGCTTGACTGGCATGCATCAGTGCACCACGGTGCAGCGATGCGGCTCTCCATTACTTTGGATCCCGTTTTGCACCAGATCGCCAGCGACCGGGCCCATGCCCGGGGCACGACGCTGAGTCGCGAGATCAACGCGCTCCTGCGTCAGGCTCTGGCGGCGCGCCCATCGGACCCAGGCGCCCCCGCGCCCATCCAGCCCGAGGGTCGCCGCGGGTTCCCCGTTTCCCAAGGAGCCACGAGCATCACCTTGGAGGACGTGGCGCGGGCTGAGAACCAAGAAGACCTCCGCCACCTTGGCCGCTGAAGCCCCGCCCTCTGCCTGGTTACTAGACGGCAGCGTGTTGGCCGCCCTGGCCCTCGCGGGTCACGTCCACCACGCCCGGGCCTTGGGTTGGTTTGACGCCCAGGAGGCCCCGTTTGCCACCTGCGCCGTGACGCAGGGCACGCTGTTGCGGCTGCATCTCCAGTTCAGCCCACACCCTTCCCCGGCCGCGGCTTGGGCCGCGCTCCAGGCGATTGCCGCCCACCCTGCCCACGTGTTTTGGGACGAGGGGTTTTCGTATCTGGAAATCGATCCGGTCGCCATCGTCGGGCATCGGCAGGTCACCGACGCTTGGCTGGCCGCCTTGGCCCGCCGCCACCGCGGTCGAGTCGCCACCTTCGATCAGGCCTTCGCCGCGGCGCACGCGGACGTGGTTGAAGTTCTGCCGGCGTAAACCGGCTTGCCTCCGCGCGCGGGCGAGAAGGCCCGTCCCGATCCGCGGCGGCAGCCGCGGCCACCGCGGTCCACGGGCCACCGGCTACCGCAGCACGACCCCGGCCCGCCCGGGCGGCGGGGGCGCCGCCGCCCGCAGCACACGGTGATTGACCGGCCGGCGCTGGTCCGCGGTGAGCGGCGGCAAGTCCGGCAACGCGTCCGCCCGCGCCTCCCGTAGCCAATACCGGGCCAGTGCGCGAAACGTATCCCACCGCTCCGCAAGGAAATGGTCCCGCGCGGTCATCGCCTGGCCGTCACCCACGAGGGGCGGCGCCGCGGCAGCCTGCCGCAGGAGGCTGCGCCACTCGGTCAGCAGGCGATCGAGGTCGCCCCGGCCCGCAGTCTCCACTTCATCGAGCACCTCCCGACTTCGCGCGCCTTCCGCCACCACCGCGCGCACTGCCTCGGCCGCGCCGGCGCCGTACTGCACGGGCACGCCCTCGCGCAGCCAACCCTCGATGCTCAGACGCCGGTACGCCCGTCCGCAGGCCTCGGCGAGGCGCCCCAGCCAACGCGGGTTGGTGCCCGTGAACCGGTCGCCCGCGAACAGGTTCGCGGTATCAAACAAGAGGTCATCGAGCGGGTACCGGTGATCCTCCAACGCCGCGGCCAACGCGAGGCCCTCGGGCCCGAGGAAACCCGCGACGATCTCGCCCCGCACGGTCAAGCGCAGTTGCCGGTCGAGCACGCCCGTGCGCTGCCATTGCCAAAGCAGCGTCGGCTCCGGGGAAAGGGCCAGGCAGGCGGTGCGCTGCGGGCAAGCTGGGCAGGCGGGACTGGGGTTGCGGTCGCGGCGCACGAGCCGGGCACGGCCGGTGTCAGTCCGTTCGCCGCACGGCAAGGTTGCTGCCAGCTCGGGCGGCGTCTGCTCGGTGCCGAGCGGGAGGCGTTCCTCGCTGAAGAAGCGGCCCGCGGCTTCGCGCGCCAGTTCCCCGGCATCCCGGCCCCCGCGCAGGCGCCGCAGGAGCACCGCCCACGGCAGAGGCGCCGCGCGGCGCAGGCGCAACGGTTCGGCCCGGCGCAACCGGGGCGTCCCCGCACTCACCAGCACGTAACCGGCCTCGTCCAGGCCGCGGCGCCCGGCCCGGCCGACCATCTGCAGCAGGTCGTGGGGCGCGATCTCCCGCTCGAGATGGTCATGGCGGTAAGACGCAGCGGTGATGAGGACGGAGCGGAGGGAGAAATTGATGCCGGCGCTTAAGCCGAGGGTCGCGACCACCGCACGCAGTTGCCCGGCCTTGGCCAGCGGCTCGATCACCCCCGCCCGCTGCGCGTAGCTCAGCCCGCTGTGGTGAAACGCGACTCGCGCCCGCAACAGGCGGCTCAGGACGGGACCACACAACTGCTCCTGCTCCGGCGTGAGGGTCAGCGGATCCGCGAGCGGCAGTTCCCGCGCGAACTGCCGCGCCAGCCGCTCCGCATCCGCTCGGTGGGGCGCGAAGATCAGCACCGGCCCCAAACCCTCGCGGAGCGCCCCCGCGACTCGGCGCGACCAGAAGCCCTCGATGCACCGCGGCAGGCCGTGCACGAGCTCGTCGACCTCAACTTCCTCCAGCTGCACCGGACGCTCGTGGTGCGCGACCACCTCGGGTTCCCGGCCCAACCGGCGGAACCACGCCGCGACGTCCTCTGGATTCGCCACCGCCCCGGAGAGCAACAGGAGCTGCAAGTCCCGCGGCGCGGAAAACAGCACCCCCTCGTAGTGATTCCCGCGGTGCGCATCCGCCAGCCAATGGTACTCATCGACCGCAAGGAGCCGGAAGGGCTCCCCCAGACCGCCATCCGCCGCGTCGACGATCCGCCCCTGCACCGCCTCCAGGGTCGCGACGACCACCGGGGCCTCCGGCCGCACGCAGAGGTCTCCGGTCATGATGCCCACCTCCCAACCCCGCGCGCGCCACTCGGCGAACTTATCGTTGGCCAAGGCCCGCGTAGGCACGGTGAAAAGCGCTCGCCGGCCAAACGCGGTCTGCTCCACCCAGCGTTCGAACACGTAGGTCTTTCCGGCCCCCGTTGGTGCGCTGACAATCACATCCCGGCCCGCCCGCAGGCCCTGCAAAGCCAGCGCCTGCCACCGGTCGGGCAGCATCAGCTTCTGCAGGCCGGCGAAGGCGTCGTGGAGCACGGGCCCAAGGTGCCCGCCGCACCCAGCCCGTCAATCGGCCGCGCGTTTCCGTCGCGCTACGCTAGCCTCAGGGCGCGGCCACGGTCGCCGCGGGCGCGATGCGGGCGATACGCTCCGGCAGCAGGGCGTAAAGGGCACCGTCCGGACCCGCCACGACGTGACGGATACGACCGAGCTCCTTGAAGACCACCTCCTGCGCCACGACCTTGCCGTCCCGCAGCTCGATCCGCCGCAGCTCCTGCGCCGCAAGGGTTGCGAGGAACAGCTGGCCCTTCCAGCGCGGGAAGAGATTGCCCTCGTAGAAGCTGATCCCGCACACCGCGAGGGAAGGCACCCAATAGGTCAACGGCTGCTCCATTCCCTCTTGGCTCGTGATCTGGGTGATGGCGTCTCCGCTGTATTCCATCCCGTAGGTGATGACCGGCCAGCCGTAGTTGCGGCCGCGCTCGACCAAGTTCAGCTCGTCCCCACCCCGGGGCCCGTGCTCGGTGCTGTAGAGGCGCCCAGTGCCCGGCTCGAAAGCGAGGCCCTGCGGGTTGCGGTGGCCGTAGCTCCAGATGGAGGCCAGGGCCTTGGAGTCTTTGACAAAGGGATTGTCTGCCGGGACCCGGCCGTCGTCGTGCAAGCGGTGCACCTTGCCGATCGGCAAGCCAAGGTCCTGCGCCACGCTCTTGCCGCCGCGCTCGCCGATCGTGAGGTAAAGGAACCCAGCGCGGTCAAAGGCCAGCCGCCCACCGAAGTGCACGCCACCCGCCTTGGTGTAATGCTCGATTCGCGCCTGATAGATGGTCTCCTGCTCGACTAGGGTGTTGTCCTTGATCTTGCCACGCACCACGCGGGTCAGGCTGACGGGCTCGCCCTTGGCGTTGCGCTGCGGATCGCTGAAAGCGAAGTACACCCAGCCGTTGCGGGCATAGTCCGGGTGCGGGACGATGTCATACAGGCCCGCCTGACCGCCAGTATCGACCGCGGGCAGGCCGAGCAGGGGCCGCGGCGCTAGCTTGCCCTTCTCGATCAGAAAGGCGTGGCCGCGCTTCTCCGTGGCGATCGCCAGATCCGGCTTCAGGAAGGCGAGCGAGTACGGTTCCTTCATCCCGCCGACCCACGTCGACACCTGATACTCGTGCAGCTGGCTGCGCGCGGTCACAAAATCCGCCGGCTTGGCGAACTGAAGCTGGCCGGCCGCGTGCAACGCCCGCTGCTCGCGGATATAAATCACCATCGCGCGGATCTCCTTGTCGGGGATTGCGCTGCCCCAAGCGGGCATCCCCTTCTCGGGAAACCCCTGGCGGATGCTGCGCTCGATCGCGGCATCGTCCGCCCCCGCGGTCCACACGTCGTCCAGCAACGAGCCGGCCTGGCCGCCCTGCAGCTTGTCGCCGTGGCAGTTCGCACAGAGCTGCTGGTAACGCTGGGCGACATTGTTGGGGCGGGGCTGGCCGGCGCAGAGGACGGCAGCGCCGGCGAGCGCGAGCGCGGTGGCGAGGGGGACGCGGGGAAGGGTAATCACGGCGGCCGAGAGAAGACGCATCGGCGCGCGGGGCGCAATCCCGGTTTAACCCCGCGCCGCCGAAGTCAGTTCACCAGCAGGTGGAACACGCGGAGCGCTTCGCCGCCCGATTCTCCCGCCGGGCGCGCCGCAAGCCGCACCCGGCACTGGTGCGGGCCGGAAGGGAGGCCGTCCGCCAAAATGAGCGCCCACGGCAGGTGCAGGGTGGCGCTCCAGCGCGTCCAGGAGTCGACCGCCATAAAGGGTCCGCCATCGATGCTCACCTCGAGGCGCGCGGTGTCCGGCCCCGCGGTCAGAAAGAGGCCCGCCGCGGTGCCCGTGAACGCAAATTCCAGTTCCGCCCCCGCGCCGGTGCCCACCAGCGCCGGCACGGACATAAATCCGGCTCGGCCCGGCTTGCCGTCGGCGGGCCGCCACGCGGGATCGAGGGTGAAGCCGCGGACCACCCGCGCGGTCGCCGGATCGACGAGGCACCCGCGGAAGTAGCTTCCCGGGTCCAGCGGCGCCGCGGGCAGCGGC
>JBILWD010000028.1:0-19773 GCA_044370095.1 Opitutaceae bacterium
ACCAGGTGGCGAAGAGGGAGGCGATCAGCGCGGTGACGATCGCGACGAGGAGCAGCCAGCCGTAGACGTTGACTACGGGCCGGATCACTTCGCGCCACTCGCGCTGGACGGTGAGACTCCAATCCAGGCCGGGCACCGGCAGGGACATCGAGAGGTAGGTAACGGGGCGCTCAGGGGAGTCGCTGTTGAACCGGCTAGGGCGAGGCGCCCGGGCGTTGATCAGGCGGCCGAGCGGGAGGGCATCGAGCTGCTCGAGCGGCTTGTGCGGGAAACCGCGCCCGGTGATGACGCGGCCGCGGCGGTCGGTCAGCAGGAGCCGCATCCCGTGGTTCTCCGCCTGGCGTTGGAGCAGGGCGAGGATCGACTCGACGGTCATCGAACCCTCGATGACTCCGAGGGGCTCCCCGGCGCGGGAGATCACGGGGGCGCTCACCGCGACTAGGAGGTCGCGGCCGAAGCCGCGTCCGCGGAAGACGCCCGAGACGTGGCTCCGTGCCGTGGCCATCGGTTCGCGGAAGTAGTCGCGGTCGGCCACGTCGAGCGCCGCATCCGCCGGGTTGGTGGGCAGGGGGCCGGTGGCGGAGGTGCCGGCGACGACGTTGCCGCGGCGGTCGGCGGCGATGAGGCTCAGGAAGTCGCCCGAGGCGGTCCGGGCGGCCGCGAGCTCCGCCTGCAGGCGGGCGCGGTCGAGGAACCAATTCTCCTCCGCGTGGCGGGCGGCGAGGCGCTCGATCAGACCCACGCCGCCGGCGACGTGGCGGGCCACCTGAGAAGCCAGGTTGCGGGTGGTCGCGTCGAGGTTGTCCTGCGCTTCGGATAAGGCCCGTTGCTCGAAGGTGCGCGCGGCGAGCAGCCCGCCGACCAGCACGGGCAGCGTACCGAAAATCAGGTACCGCTGCAGCAGCACCGACCGGAAGGTGCCGGCGGACTCCGGCCGCTCCCAGCCGGGGGCCGCGGGTAGCTGCTCGATCACGAGGTAGGACAGCCAGACGGCGATGAGGCCGTTCGCGGGCTGCAGCACCAGCGCCTGGGTGAAGGACGGGTCCGGGATCACGACCACGTGGCGGTAGAGAAACCACGAGAGGGGCGTGCCCAGCACGATCCAATAGGCCAGGTCGGCGAGAAGGGGGTTAATCCGGCGGCGCCACGCGCCCGCCACGGCGAGGCCCTCGAGGGCGATCAGCAGGGCGGAGAAGGGTTGTTGCCACTTTACGACGAGGGTGGCCGTGATGGCGGCCAGCACTGCGAGGGCGGCATAGGGGCCGACGAGCCGTACCCCGATGAGGTAGAACACATTCCCCAGCACCAGCGAATGCCCGAAAAAGACCCCCGGCGCGAACCAATCGGCGTAGGCGGCGAGGCCGCTCAGCACCGCCGTCAGCGGCAGGTCGCGGCCCCACGACCAACGCTCGATCTCGGGTGCGCTCATCGGCGGGGCGGCACGCTCAGGCTGGGCGGGCGCTGCGCCGGGCCCGGCCCTGTTCCACCCAGTAGGTCACCGTCTCTAGCAGGCGCTCCGGATCGAATGGTTTCGTCAAATAGGCGTCCGCCCCGTTCCGCAGGCCTTCGGCCACGTGGCTTTCGTCGGCCCGGGCCGAGACGACGAGCACCGGCAGGTGGCCCAAGCCCGCTACGCCCCGCACCTGGTGCAGGAGCCAAGGGCCGTCGCCGCCGGGCATGATCATGTCCGTCAGCAGCAGGTCCGCGTCGTGGTGCGTGAGGTGGTCGAGCGCCTCCCGGCCGCTCGCGAAGGCCGCCACGGTGTGCCCGCCGAGGGTCAGCAGGTCGATCGTGGTCGCGCTCACGTCGGGATCGTCCTCCGCGAGGACGATGCGCGCGGGCGCCGGGGCTAGGGGCGTCATCGCGTCAGCTTCGGGCGGGCCCCGGGGGCAAGTAAAGCCCCAGTTGCCGGCGCCCGGAGTGGGTGGAACCCGTTTCCACCCGCGAAATTTCTAGCAACGTGCCCGGCTCCGTGGTCGTCTGGCGCTCCGCCGGGCAACCTTTGCGTCCGCCGGCTCTCTCCTCCCGTATGTCCTCCGCTCCCTCCCCCCGTCGTCCTTGGCTCCTCTATGGGACCGTAGCCCTCGTGTTTGCCGCCGGGGTCTGGTACTTCGGGATCCGCACCGACCCCAATGCGGCCGGGGCCGCCCGGATGTCCTTCCGCTCCCGCAGCGGGTCGACGGCCACGCCCGTGCGCGTCGAGCCCGTGTTGCGCCGCGACCTCGCAGTGCACCTCCGCGCGATCGGGACGGTCACCCCTCGCAACACGGTCACGGTCCGCAGTCGCGTTGAGGGCCAGCTCCTCAAGGTTCACTTCCAAGAGGGGCAACAGGTCGCCGCCGGCCAATTGCTGGCCGAGATTGACCCCCTCCCCTACGAGATCCGGCTGGCCCAGGCGGAAGCCCGCCTCCGGCAGAATCGCGCCCAGCTGCTCACCGCGAAGGCTGACCTCGAGCGCGTCCGCCAGCTGCACGCCCAGACCCTGATGTCCCAGCAGCAGCTCGAGGCCGCCCAAGCCCTCGTGGCCGACCGCGAGGGTGCCGGCGCGGCCGATCAAGCCAATGTGGACGACGCCCGCCGCCAGCTCGCCTACACCCGGATCGAGGCCCCGCTCTCGGGCCGCCTCGGCCTGCGCCAGGTCGACGCAGGCAACCTCATCCGCCCGGGCGACGCCGGCGGGATCGTGGTCATCACCCAAACGCGGCCCATCAACGTCCTCTTTACCGTGCCAGAACAGGAGCTTCCGAAGGTCCTCGAACCCCTCCGCGCCGGCCAGGGCCTGCCCGTCGAGGCCTGGGACCGCGCCGAGCAGCAGCGCCTCGCCGCCGGCCTCCTCAACACGGTGGACAACCAGATCGACCTCGCCACCGGCACTTTGCGCCTCAAGGCCGAGTTCCCCAACGACGACGAGAAGCTTTTCCCGAACCAGTTCGTGAACGTCCGCCTCCGCGTGCGCACCTTCAAGGACGCTGTGGTCGTCCCGGTCGCGGCCATCCAGTACGGCTCCCGCGGCACCTACGTGTATCTGGTCACCGAGGATAGCCTAGCGGCCGTCCGCGACGTCGTCCTCGGGCCCGCCGAGGAGGGGATGCAGGCGGTCCTCCAAGGCCTGTCCGGCGGCGAAAGGGTGGTACTGGAGGGAATCGACCGACTGCGCGAGGGCCGCCCCGTGACCATTGTCGCGGCCGACGGTACCATCACGCCTCCGCCGGCGGGCAAGGGGGACAAGGGCGGCAAGGGCGAGCGCGGCGGCAAGGGCGGTAAGGGCGAGAAGGCCGACCAAGGGGGCAAGGGAGGGAAAGGGGACAAGGCAGGCCAGGGCGAGAAGTCCGAAGGCGCGCGCAAGAAGGCCGTATGAGCCCCTCCCGGCCCTTCATCCTCCGGCCGGTCGCGACCAGCTTGCTGATGGTCGCGCTCTTCCTGTCTGGCATCCTCGCTTACCGGCTGCTGCCCGTTGCGGCGCTGCCCCAAGTCGACTTCCCGACCATCCAGATCTTCACGTTCTACCCGGGCGCCAGCCCTGCCGTGACGGCCAGCGCCATCACCGCCCCCCTCGAGCGGCGGTTCGGGCAGATCCCCGGTCTGAACCAGATGTCCTCGACCAGCTCGAGCGGCGCCTCGGTGATCACGCTCCAGTTCTCGCTCGAGGTGTCCCTCGGCGTGGCCGAGCAGGAGGTGCAGGCCGCCATCAACGCGGCGAACAACCTGCTGCCCAACGACCTCCCCGCGCCGCCCATCTACCGTAAGGTCAACCCGGCCGACACCCCAATTATGACCTTGGCCGTCACCTCGGCCAGCCTGCCGCTGCCCCAGGTGCACGACCTCGTGGACACCCGCATCGCCCAAAAGCTCGCTCAGATCCCGGGCGTAGGGATGGTCAGCCTCGCCGGCGGCCAGCGCCCCGCGATCCGCGTCCAGGTCCACCCCGGCGAGCTGGCCCAGCGCGGGCTGAACCTCAGCGACGTCCGCTCGGCCATTGCGGCCGCGAGCGTCAACCAGCCCAAGGGGAGCTTCGACGGCCCCACCCGTACGATCCTGATGGACGCCAACGACCAGCTGCGGTCGGTGGAGGAGTTTCGCAACCTGATCATCGCGTGGCGCGACGGCGCGCCCCTCCGGCTGGGCGACGTGGCGCGGATCGAGAACGCCGCCGAGGACCGCCGGCTCGGCGCCTGGGCCGACCGCCTCCCGGCCGTGCTGGTGAACATCCAGCGCCAGCCCGGCGCCAACGTGATCGAGGTGGTCGACCGGGTGCAGGCCCTGCTTCCCCAGCTCTCCGCCACCCTGCCGGCGGCGGCCGAGCTGGCCGTCCTCTCCGACCGTACCCAGAGCATCCGCGCCTCGGTCCGCGCGGTGCAGCACGAGCTCGTTTTCGCCATCTTGCTGGTCGTGCTCGTGACGTTTCTCTTTCTGCGCAACTTCGCCGCCACCATTATCCCCAGCATCGCCGTCCCGCTATCGCTGGTCGGCACCTTCGGGGTGATGCACTTGGCGGGCTACTCGCTCAATATCCTCACCCTAATGTCGCTCACCATCGCCACGGGGTTCGTGGTCGATGACGCGATCGTGATGCTGGAGAATATCGCGCGCTACCGGGAGCAGGGCGAGCCGCCGATGGCCGCCGCGCTGAAGGGCGCCGCGCAGATCGGCTTCACCCTCGTCTCGCTCACGATCTCGCTCATCGCGGTGCTGATCCCGCTGCTGTTTATGGGCGATGTCGTCGGCCGCCTCTTCCACGAGTTCGCGATCACCCTTGCCGTCTCGATCCTGATCTCGCTGCTGGTCTCGCTCTCCCTCACGCCGATGATGTGTGCCCGGATGCTGCCCGCCCCGGAGCACGGCGCCGCGGCCGCCCCCGGCTTCCTCGACGCCGTGATCGAACGCTACGGCCGCTGGCTTGACTGGGTGCTGGAGCACCAGCGCCTCACCCTGGCCGTCACCGTCGGCACGCTCGTGCTCACCGCCCTGCTCTGGGCCGTGGTCCCGAAGGGGTTCTTCCCGGTGCAGGACAACGCCGCCCTGCAGGCGGTGACGGAGGCCCCCCAAACCGTCTCCTTCGCCACGATGGCCGAGCGCCAGCAGGCCCTCGCTGCGCGCATCCTCGAGGACCCGGCGGTCCGCAGCCTCTCGAGCTTCATCGGCGTCGACGGCACCAACACCACCCTCAACAGCGGGCGGATGCTGATCAACCTGCACCCGCACAGTGAGCGGCGGGACAACGCCGGCGAGGTGATCGAGCGCCTCCGCGCGACTGCCCTCGCGGTGCCCGGCATCTCCCTCTACCTGCAACCGGTGCAGGAACTGACGATCGAGGACCGGGTGAGCCGCACCCAGTTCCAGTTCACCCTGATGTGCCCGGACGAGAACCTGCTCGAGGAGTGGGTGGGCGGCTTCGTCCCGCACCTGCAGCAGCAGCCCGAGCTTTCGGACGTCGCCAGCGACCTCCAAAACCGGGGCCTGCAGGCCTACGTCGAGATCGACCGAGACACGGCGAGCCGCCTCGGCGTGAGTGTGGCCGACATCGACGACGCGCTCTACAGCGCCTTCGGCCAACGGCAGATCTCGACCCTCTTTACCCATACCAGCCAGTACCGCGTGGTGCTGGAGGTAGACCCGCGCCTGAGCCAAGGGCCGGAGGCGCTCGCGGGCATCTTTGTGCGGACTCGCGCCGGGCGGCCGATTCCGCTCGCCAGCGTGGCGCGCGTGACCGAGCGGCCCACGCGTCTCCTGATCAGCCACGTCGGGCAGTTCCCGGCCGTCACGATCTCCTTCAACCTCGGCGCAGGCGCCTCGTTGGGCGATGCCGTCCGGGCGATTGAGCGCGCCGCGATTGACCGGGAGCTGCCGCCCGCAGTGGAGATGCGCTTCCAAGGCGCCGCGCAGGCCTTCCGCTCCTCGCTGTCGAGCACGCTCCTACTGGTGCTGGCGGCGGTGGTGACAATGTACATCGTCCTCGGGATCCTCTACGAGAGCAGCATCCATCCGATCACGATCCTCTCGACCCTGCCGTCCGCGACCGTGGGCGCGCTGCTGGCGCTCTGGATTACGGGCCGGCCGTTGGATATGATCGCGATCATCGGGATCATTTTGCTCATCGGACTGGTGAAGAAGAACGGCATTATGATGGTGGACTTCGCGTTGGAGGCCACGCGGCGGGACGGCCTCGGCCCGCGGGAGGCGATCCGGCAGGCGGCGCTGCTGCGCTTCCGGCCGATTCTGATGACGACGCTCGCGGCGCTGTTCGGCGCCCTGCCCCTGATGCTCTCGTCGGGTTCCGGCGCCGAGCTGCGGCAACCGCTCGGGATCACGATGGTGGGTGGCCTGCTCGCGAGCCAAGTCCTGACCCTCTTCACGACGCCGGTGGTGTACCTGTATTTCGATCGCCTGGGCCGCCGCTTCGCGGCCCGGAGGGCGACCAGCGCGGCCGCGGCGGGCCAACCCGCGGCGGTGCGTTCCTGAACCCGGCGGAGGCACCCGGATGAACCTTTCCCGACCCTTTGTCCGGCGCCCCGTGGCAAGCAGCCTGATGGCGGTGGCGTTGGTCCTCGCGGGCGCGCTGGCCTACGGGTTGCTGCCGGTCTCGCCCCTGCCGCAGGTGGACTTCCCGAGCATCCGCGTCAGCGCCTCGCTGCCCGGGGCGAGCCCGGAGACGATGGCCGCGAACGTCTCCGCGCCGCTGGAGCGCGCCCTCGGGAGCATCTCTGGGGTGACGGGGATCTACTCCGACAGCCGGCAGGGTAACGCCTCGATTATGCTCGAGTTCGCGCTCGGGCGAAATCTGGACTCCGCCGCGCGCGACGTGCAGGCCGCGATCAACGCGGCGCGCGGCCAGTTGCCAGGCGGCATGCCGGGCAGCCCTACTTTCCGGAAGTCGAATCCCGCGCAGGCGCCCATCCTCGCCCTCGCCCTGAGCTCGCCCAACCTTGAGCCGGGCCGCCTGTACGACCTCGCCTCGACCATCCTCGCCCAAAAGATCGCGCAGATCACCGGGGTGGGGGAGGTCACGATCGGCGGGAGTTCCCTCCCCGCAGTGCGGGTGCAGCTCAACCCGCACCAGCTGGCCCACCACGGCATCGCGCTCGACGAGGTGCGGCGCGCGATCGGCGCGACCAACTCCCTCCGCCCCCGCGGCGCCATCGACGACGGCGAGCGCCAGTGGGAGGTCCACGTCAGCAGCCAGCTCCGCCGGGCCGAGGAGTACCTCGGCCTGGTCGTGCGCTACCGGGACGGCGCCCCGGTGCGCCTCGGGGATGTGGCGACGGTGACCGACTCGGTGGAGGACGTGCGCGCCAGCGGCTTCCATAACGACCGGCCGGCGGTGATCCTGAATGTCAGCCGCCAACCCGGGGCGAACATCATCGCCACGATCGATGCGATCACCGCGCAGTTGCCCGCCCTGCGGGCCCTGTTGCCCGCGGACGCAAATCTTGCGGTGGTGATGGACCGCTCCCCCGGCATCCGCGCCACCCTCCACGAGTCCCAGCGCACGCTCCTGCTGGCCGCCGGGTTGGTGATGCTGGTGGTGCTCCTGTTTCTCGGCAGCGCCCGGGCCGCCCTGATCCCGTGCCTGGCGATCCCGGTCTCCATCGTCGGCACCTTCGGGATGATGTACCTGCAGGGTTTCTCCCTCAACAACCTCTCGCTGATGGCGCTCATCGTCGCGGCGGGGCTGGTGGTGGACGACGCGATCGTGGTGCTCGAGAACATTACCCGCCATATGGAGCGAGGGCTCTCCCCCTTTCGGGCCGCGATGCGCGGCTCGGGTGAGGTGGGTTTCACCCTGCTGGCGATGAACCTCTCCCTCGTCGCCGTCTTCGTCTCGATCCTCTTTATGGGCGGCATCGTCGAGCGCCTCTTCCGGGAGTTCTCGCTCACGCTCGCGGCCGCGATCCTCGTCTCGCTCGCCGTTTCTCTTACACTGACCCCCAGCCTCTGCTCGCGCCTGCTCCGCCGCCGCGACGCCGGGGCGCCGTCCCGCTTCCACGCGGCGACCGACCGTTGGTTCGACGCGGTCAAGCGCGGCTACGACGTTTCCCTTGGCTGGGTGCTGCGCCACCCGGGGCTGGTCCTCATCACGCTGCTCGGCACGATTGCCCTCAACGTGGCCGTTTACGTCCGCCTGCCCAAGGGGTTCCTCCCGGCGCAGGACACGGGCACGCTCTTCGGATTCGTTCGCGGCGACGACGCCTTCTCGTACGAGATTATGCAGCCGAAGATCGAAGCGTTCCGGCGGCACGTGCTGGCCGATCCGGCGGTGCAGGACGTCATCGGCTTCTCGGGCGGCACCAGCGGCATCAGCAATTCGCGTTTCACGGTCCGCCTGAAGCCGATGCGCGAGCGCCTGATCTCGGCCAACGACGTCGTCAACCGCCTGCGGCTCAGTGCGCCCATCGTGCCGGGTGGGCAACTCTACCTCTACGGGGCCCAAGATCTGGACGGCCCGCGGATGACCGACGGCTCTTCGCAGGAGGTCAACCTGATGGCCGCCGACCTCGGGCTACTGCGGCAGTGGGTGCCGCGCATCTCCAATGCCTTCCGGGACCTGCCGGAGCTGGTCGACATCGAGGCCCCGTCCGACGGCGGCACCCAGCAGGTGTCGCTGCACATCGATCGCGAGGCGGCCCGTCGACTGGGGGTCGATATGCAGATGATCTCTCAGGTGCTGAACAATTCCTTCAGCCAGCGGCAGATCGCCACACTCTACGACCGGATGAACCAGTACCGGGTGGTAATGGAGCTGGAGCCGCGGTACACGGCGGACCCGGAGGTGCTCGACCAAGTGCAGGTGATCGGTGCGAACGGTACCCGCGTGCCGCTCTCCGCCTTCGCCCGCTACGACTACTCGCTGGTGGACGATCGCGTGCGCCATCGTAACCAGTTCGCGGCCGAGCGGATTGGCTTCGGCCTCGCGCCGGACGTTTCCCTGGAGGAGGGTCTCGCCGCGATCGACCGGGCGATGGGCGAGCTGATGCTGCCGACCGACATCCAGGTGGTGGTGGGAGGCTCGGGCCAGAATTTCCAGCGGACCCTGCAGAACCAACCCCTGCTGATCCTCGGCGTGCTGCTGGCGGTCTACGTGGTGCTCGGGATCCTCTACGAGAGCCTCATCCATCCGCTGACCATCCTCTCGACCCTGCCCTCGGCCGGTCTGGGCGCCCTGCTGGCCCTGCGGCTCACCGGCACGGAGTTCTCCCTCATCGCGCTGCTCGGCCTCTTCCTGCTCATCGGTATCGTGATGAAGAACGCGATCCTGATGATCGATTTCGCCCTCGGGATCGAACGGCGCGAGGGCGTCTCGCCGCGGGAGGCCATCTTCGCCGCCGCCCGGCTGCGCCTGCGGCCTATTCTGATGACCAACGTCGCCGCCCTGCTCGGGGCGCTTCCGCTGGTGTTCGCCGCGGGCGAAGGGGTGGAGATGCGCCGCCCGCTGGGCCTCACGATCGTGGGCGGGCTCTTTGTGAGCCAGTTGCTCACGCTCTACACCGTCCCGGTGGTCTACCTTGCGCTCGACCGGCTGCGGTCGCGGTTCGGGGGTGCCCGGAGCGCCGCCGCCGGGGTGCCCGCCTCCGCCTGAGCCAAGCCGGTCAGCGGCCTGCGCCGTCCCGCGACTCGGCCGCCCGGCCCGCGCGGTGGAGCTGCCAGGAATTCCAGAGATTGTGCCAGATCACGTAGAACGTGGGCCCGAGCGCGACCAGCGGGCCGGCGTGGGCCAGGGCGAGGTAAAGGGTGAAAGTCGTGTTCTTCTGCCCCAACGCCTGGCTCGCCTCCCGCGCGTGCCCGCCTCCGCCGAGGATCCGCCCGAGGGCGAAATTCAACGCACACACCGTTAGGGAAGCCCCCGCCAACTGTAGAATCAGCGTCAACGGCGCCGTCGTCTGCTCGCGAATGAAGTGGGAAGCGCTCGCCGTGATGAGGAAGATAGAGACGTTCCAGAGGCCGAAGGAGACGTTGCGCCACCGCGCCGGCCAGGCTGCCGCCGGCGGATGCAGGGCCCGCAGGAGCCACGCCGCTGCGAATGGCGCGAAAACCACGGCGGCCACACTCCCAGTCACCTGCGCGAACGCCTCTGGGGTCGGGCGGCCGAGGACAAACGGCAGTAGCGCCGGAAGGAGGGCCGCGACCGCGAGGTTGGTCAGGAGGAAGGAGCCGACGACGAACCCCACGTTACCGCCGAGGAAGCTGATGATCACCGGGGCCGCGATCGCCGTGGGCGCGATCCCGCAGAAGAAGGCCGCCTGCGCCACTTCCGGCGCTACGCCGAGCCGCCCAATCCCCCAAGCGGCAAGGCCCACGGCGAGGTTCGCCGCCAGCAGGGCGAGATGGCGCGGGGTCAGCGCGCTTCGCCCGATGCGCGTTTCCAAGAAGACGAGGAAGAGCATCGTGGGCACGAGCCAACCGACCAGCCAGACGCCTGCCCGGGCCCCGGGTAGCAGGGCGCCGAGGAGCATCGCGGAGAGCAGGGCGGCGGTACGGCTGATTCCGGTCACGGGGGCGTCCGCGCACCCAAGGCGACGCCCCGCCCCAAGGCAACGTCCGAACCGCCCCCCGGCTCAGCGGGCCGCCTCTGCGCTCGGCTCTAGGCCCCGGCGCTGCAGCAGGGGCTTGAGCTCCGGGTCGGTCCCGCGGAAGTCCCGGTAGAGCTGCATCGCGTCCGCGCTGCCACCGCGCGCGAGCACGGTCCGCCGCAGGCGATCGCCGTTGGCCCGGGTGAGGCCGCCGTTGCCCCGGAACCACTCCACTGCGTCGGCGTCGAGCACCTCGGCCCAAAGGTACGAGTAGTAGCCCGCCGAGTAGCCGCTGGAGAAGACGTGCGAGAAGTACGGGGTCCGGTACCGCGGCGGCACCGCCGCGAAGTCGAGGCCCGCCCGGCGCAGCACGGCGGCCTCGAAGGCCAGCACGCCCTCCGGCCCGGGCACCTCCTCCGGCGCCAGCTGGTGCCACGCCTGGTCGAGCACCGCGGCCGCGAGGTACTCAGTCGTGCGGTAGCCCTGGTGGAACTTCCCGGCCGCGATCACCTTGCCGACCAGCGCCTCGGGCAGCGGCTCGCCGGTGCGGTGGTGCCGCGCGTAATGGCGGAGCACCTCCGGCCAAGTCGCCCACATCTCGTAGACCTGCGAGGGAAACTCCACAAAGTCCCGCGGGACCTTGGTGCCGCTAAAGCGCGGGTATTCGACCGCCGAGAACAGCCCGTGCAGCGCGTGCCCGAACTCGTGGAAGAGGGTCACCACCTGGTCAAAGGTCAGCAGCGTCGGCTCACCCGCCACCGGCCGGCTCACGTTCAGGTGATTGCCCACCACCGGCCGCGAGCCGAGCAGACGCGACTGGTCGACGTAGGAGTTCATCCACGCGCCACCCCGCTTCGAGGGCCGCGCGTACAGGTCCAGCAGGAACGCCGCGAGGGGGCGCCCGTCCGCGTCGAGGATCTCGTACGCCCGCACGGTCTCCTCGTACACCGGCAGGTCGGGCCGGGCGCGGAAGGTGAGACCGAAGAGCTTCTCCGCCGCGAAGAAAACGCCGTCGCGCAGGACGCGATCCGCCTCGAGGTAGGGCTTGAGCTCCGCCTCATCGAAGGCGAAGCGCTCGCGCCGCTCCTTCTCCCCGTAAAAGGGCCAGTCCCAGGCGGCGAGGGTGAAGCCGCCGCCCTCGCGGTCGATAATCGCCTGCATCGCCGCCGCCTCGCGCCGCGCGTTCGCCACCGCCGCCGGCCCGAGGTCCGAAAGGAGCCGGTTCACCGCCTGCGGGGTCCGCGCGGTCTGGTCCTCCAGGACGTAGGTCGCGTGGTTCGGGTAACCCAAGAGCCGCGCCCGCTCCGCCCGCAGCCGCGCGAGCCGCGACACCACCGCCAGATTGTCGAACTCGCCGCCCCGGCTTCCCCGCGCCAGCGAGGCCTGGTGGATGCGCTCCCGCAAGGCTCGGTTCCGCAACGAGGCGAGCACCGGTTGCCCACTCGTGTTCAGGAGCCGCAACGCCCACGCGCCCGGTCGCCCCTCGGCCCGGGCCAGCTCCGCCGCCGCCGCGACCTCCGCCGCAGTCAGGCCGTCCAGCTCCTCCGCGCGGTCGACCCACACCAGCGACCCGTTCACCTCCTTGAGCACGTTCTGGGTGAAGGTGGTCTGCAGGCTCGAGATTTCCGCGTTGAGCGCCCGCAGGCGCGCCTTCTCCGGCTCGGCCAGCCGCGCGCCCGCCCGCACGAGATCCGCGTGGCTCTTTTCCAGCAGGCGGAGCGACTCCGGATCGAGGCCGAGCTGGGCGCGCACCGCAAACAGCCCGTCCACCCGCGCAAACAGCCGCGGATCGAGGCGGATGGCGTCTGCGTGGGCCGCCAGCCGCGGCGCCAGCTGCCGCTCGAGGGCGCGGGTCCGTTCGTTGCCGTGCGCCCCCGCGAGGTTAAAGAACACGCTGCGCGCCCGGGAGAGGGTTTCCCCGCTCCGCTCCAAGGCCACCAGGGTGTTCGCGAAGGTCGGCGCCGCGGGGGCCGAGAGCATCGCCTCCACCTCCCGTAGCTGCTCGGCCATTCCCTGCTCGAACGCCGCCCCGAAATGCTCGTCGCGGATCCGGTCGAACGGCGGATAAGCATACTCCAGCGGACTGGGCGCGAGCAGCGGGTTCTCGGACGGGGGCGGGGCAGAGGCGGCCGGGGCAATCACGGGAAGCAGCAGGGCAGTGATGAACGGAGCACGGAGCATCGGGCATGAAACGTGCGACTCAAGGCCCGGGGTGCACTTTTTCGCGCGGCCCGCCGTGCTGCGCTCCCCAGCGAGACTACGGCCCCGGAGCCCGCTAAAACCACGAAATGGGTGGTTTGCCCTAGGCTCCGATTGACAATTGTTACGTAGAAGGCGGTGGAAGCTTTGACAGAAGTCCCAAGGCCTAGCGTAGGACTACGCGCGCCCGGGCTGTCCGCCTTGTCAGGTCAATCCTGCCACCTGCGCCCGCCCGGGTGCACCTACCCCGATGCGCTCCCGCTACCCCGCCTGTGTCCTTGTGCCGCTGCTGGCCGCCGCGACCGCGTTCGCCGCTGCCGCGCCCTCGGCCGCCCAGAACTACGACCGGCATTGCGCGAGCTGCCACGGTGCCGATGGCAAGGGCCAGACCCGCCTCGGCCGCAAGTCCGGCGCGAAGAACCTCACGGACAAGTCCGGCACCGGGAAACTCACGGACGCCGAGCTCTTCCGCACCATCGAGGCCGGCCGCCGCGACGACAAGGGCCGCGAGCGGATGGAGGGGTTCGGTAACGACCTTTCCCCCGCCGAAATCACCGCGCTCGTCGCCCACGTCCGCCGCTTCAGCCAGTAAACCGCCCGCGACCTTCACCCCATGGCCTTCCGCTTCCGCCCCCCCTCCAACGCGCTGCTCTTCGGCCTCGTCGCCGGGTGGTCCGCGCTGCTGGTCTCCTGCGTCGTCACCCAGCGCTCGCTCCTGATGCCGCCCCAGATCGCGGGCGCTACCTTCGTCGGCTCGGATAGCTGCGTGAAGTGCCACGCCAACATCACCTCGGGCTTCCACGATGCCACGCACGCCCGGCTTGAGCTGAAAGGCGACGACGGCAAGCCCAAGAACGTCTCCTGCGAGTCCTGCCACGGCGGCGGCAGCCTCCACGTGCGCGCCGGCACGCGCGAGACGATCCTCAACCCGAAGGTCTCCCCGGACTCTTGCCTGCAGTGCCACCCGAACACGCGGGCCGAGTTCAACCTGCCACACACCCACCCAGTGCTCTCGGGCAAAATCGCCTGCACGCACTGCCACGACCCGCACCAAGGCGAGTCGCTGAAGGACGGCGGCGCGCGCGCGCTGGTCGCCCAGACGAACGCCACCTGCGCCAAATGCCACCCCGCGCAGTCCGGCCACCACACCTTCGTCCACGAGGCGATGCGCGAGGGCTGCGTCAGCTGCCATTCGCCGCACGGCTCGGTCAACGACAAGATGCTCAAGGCCCGCGGCAACGCGCTCTGTTACCAGTGCCACTTCCAAAACCAGACCGCGGACACCGCGATCATCCACGGCGGCGTTAACCACGCGGGGAACGTCATCCGTGGCACCTGCTGGTCGGCGGGCTGCCACGAGGCTGTCCACGGTTCCAACGTCAACTCGTCCCTCCGCTACTGATGCACTCCCCAGCCTTCACCTTCCGCGGGGACCGCGCCCGCCTGGCCCTCGGTCTCGCGGCCACGCTCGGCCTTCTGGCGGCCGCGGCGCCGGCGCAGACCACCTCCTCCGGCTCCATCAGCGTGGGCGGCGGCGGCGCGACCTCGGTCGACGGCAACGCCGCGACCTTCCAGCAGCGCGTGCGGCAGAGCGAGAGCGGCTACGGCGGGCTCGAGCAGTACACGCTCACCCGCACCGACGACGCGTCGCTCTTCCGCTTCGAAGCCCGCGCGATGCCGGGCGACGGCGACTACCGACTGCTCGGTCGCTTCGAGAAGTACGACGCGTTCTACGTCGAGGCGAACTTCCGCCAGTTCCGGATTTTCTACGACGGCTCCGGCGGCCGCTTGGTCCCCCGCAACCTCTCGTTCTCCTGGTTCGACGAAGCCCTCGAGCTGGATCGGAGCTACTTCTCCTTCGAACTGGGCACGCTGGGCGAAAACCGTCCGCAGTTCCGCCTCCGCTACGACCGCAACACCCGCGAAGGAGCCAAGAACTCCATCCGCTGGGGCGATTCCAACCTCGCCGGCGCCCCGTTCTCGCCGCGCGCCTTCATCCCGTCCTACCTCCTAGTGGACGAGGTCCGCGACATCTTCACGGCCGAGGTCAGCCGCCGCACGGACCAGGAGGCCTGGAAGGTCGCCGGCCGCTACGAGCGCAGCCGCGTCAATAACCGGCACGTCGGCCGCCGCCGCATCCAGGAGCCGCAGGATCGCACCGTCACCTCGTATGAGGGCTCGGACAGCGAGCTCTTCTCGGGGCACGCCACCTACGAGCGGGTGCTGGACGAGCAACTGCGCCTCGCCGCCGGCGGCCTCTCCACGACGATCGATACCAACCTGAGCGGCAGCAAAATCTACGGGGCCGGGCCCGACGCCACCTACTCGCCCACCTTCGCGGCGCGCCAGCAGGGCGACGTGGGCTACTACGGGCTCACCGGCGACACGCGCCTCCGCCAGTACGTCGGGAACCTTAACCTCGTCTACACGCCCGACAAGTATTGGACGATCCTGCCCGCCATCCGGTACGAGCACCTCCGGGTCGACGCCGGCGAGAGCCATACGGACACCAACTTCGCGGGCGCCGCCCTCGCAGCCACGCAGAACCTGATCGAGGCCAGCAGCCGCGACGCGTGGAACGAGGTCACCGAGGACATCGAGTTCCGCTACCGGCGCTCCGCCGACTGGAACTTCAGCGCGCGCGCCCAATGGAATCAGGGCGAGGGCAGCCTGCTCGAGCAGAGCATTCTGCTCCCCGCCGGCTCACCGGTCATCGATCGCGACTCCGACTACGAGCGCCGCGGGGCCCGCTACACCGCCGCCGCCTCCTGGTACCCCCGGCCCGGCCTCACCTTCGGCGCCCAGTACAATTACCGCCTGAAGCTCGCCGATTACCGCGCGCGCCGCGACCGCACCTCCAACGCGACCACCGCGAACGACCGCTACCCGCACTTCATCGTCGATCAGGACATCGCTAGCCAAGACGTCAGCCTCCGCGCCTCGTGGCGGCCCACCACCAGCCTCAGCCTCGTCTCGCGCTACGCCCACCAGCGGGCCACGATCACCTCCACCTTCGACAACCTGCCCGAGATCCGCGGCGGCCGCCTCGTACGGCACATCGTCACCCAGACCGCGACCTGGAACGCCTCCACGCGGCTCTACCTCACGGGCGCGTTCAACGTTACCTACGACCAGCTCTGGGTGCCGTCCAACCGCTATACGGCGATTGCCGACAACAACCACACCAGCGCGTCTCTCGGCGCGGGCTACGTGCTGGGTAAGGTCACCGATCTCTTCGTCGATACCTCGTATTACCGGGCCGACAATTACACGGATAACCAAGACTTCACGCTGCCGCTCAACGCCGGCCACCTGATGCATTCCTCGTACGTGACTTGGGTCCGGCGCCACACCGACCGCTTGGTCTACACGCTCCGCTACGGGTACGTGACCAATCAGGACGGCACGTTCGCCGGGCTAAAGGACTTCGACGCGCACGTGGTCTACGGGCGCGTGCAGTACAAGTTCTGACTCGGCCCGCCCGGCGCCTCGCCCTGAGGGGGCCGCGGCGGCTGCTCAGCGGTCCCGGCCGTCCCCGGGTTCGCCGCCGCCGGTGCGGGTGAATTCGATTTCCCAGCGCGAGATCCCCTTGAGGTAGAAGCGGGCGAACTTGCCCGCCTCCGTGTCGGTGCCGCGCGGGCCGTAGCCCAGCACCTGCGGGTAAAAGTCGGTCCAACTGGGGATGTCTTCCGTCGGGAGCAGCACCTTGGGCTGCTTCCACGCTTCCGGGCGGCTCAGGTCGCGCGAGTAGGAGACGTACACGCCGTGCTGGGACCAGCCCGGTTCCCCTTGGGCCCGGTTGAGGAGCATCACAAAAGCGTTGAGGTAGGTGTTCCAGTGGACCGCCGGTCCCCAGAAGCAGTCCGGATCGCGGTTCACCCAGCCGCGGCGGGCCGGGAAGATCGGGGTGACGCGCCCGCCAATTCCGGGCTCGTTCCATTCGCCGGCGTAGTACTTGAAGACCTTGCCCTCGGGATTGAAGCGGTCCGCGTACGCCATCCGGGCCGCGCACACGCCGTGGGTCTCCTCTGGCCCGGCGTAATTGGTGAAGAAGAAGTAGAAATGGCTCCGCTCCGGATCGAGGACGACCGAGAAGTCCCCGTGGCCACCGAGGAAGAACCCGTTCGCTGCGAGGAGATCCGGCGGATCGCCCGCGTCGAGGATCAGGCCGAGATCGTGCACGCTCTGCCCTTGGTCCACCGAAATGAGGGCCCCGATCTTGGGCGCCGTGAGCGTAGAACCCTCGATCAGCCCCGCCGGCTCGTGGTGATACCAGCCAAGTAAGATCCCATCCGGATCCATCCACGCGCCCTCGACCCACGTGGGGTGGTGGCGCATCCCGGTCGTGTCGACCTCGATGGTGGTCCAAGGGTAGAATTGCCCTGCGGACCGGCTGAGCTTCAAGGGCCAGCCGATCGAGGTGAACAGGTGCAACTGCCCATTCCACCAAAAAGAGGGGCTATTGCCGTCCGCTTCCGCCGGCAGCTTCACGTCGTCCACCCAGTGCAATTGGGCCTCCTGGGCGGCCAGCGGTGGGGCGACGGCTAGCGCCAAGCCCAGCAGCCAGCGGGACCAGACGCGGGAGGGGGAGGGGAAGCAGGCGGCTTGCACAACGTGCTGTCAGAAATGTCAGTAATGGGCTTAATGCAATTTAATTTGCTCCAATCTGCCTTCTGCTGGCGCCGGCGCGACCGCGGCGCGCTGTTCTCGGCGCGGGCGTGGGCGAAGCGCCTCGCAGGAGCCAGCCGGCTGCAAGAGGGGTCGACAAGAATGGGGTAGGGGCGGCGCCGGCGCGACCGCAGGGGTGCCCGCTTGAATCGACAACCCCCTGATGGAGAGGTATAAAGGGCTAATTGAAGCCGGATTTTGGCCCGGGCCGCGTGCGGAGCAGGTCCGCTCATTCCTCCTTCAGTTCTGGTCCAGTGATCCTTCGGTCATCCTTCGGTTATCCTTCGGTCTTTCCTAGGTAAAACAACAGACTCTCCTCTAAGAAACCGAAGAATAACCGAAGGATGACCGAAGGATATTGGCAGGAGAAAGGGCGGATCCGGGTTGAGATCTGGTCTGGGGGCGGGTCCACGTCCGGGGAGCCGGGGTGAAGGCAGGGTGGGGCGAGCCCCTGCTTTCAGGTCGCAGGTGCGGACCCCAGCATCTTGCGCCCCCGACCCCGTTCTCCCCCTCCCTCCCGCGGGTTCGGGCTTTCCTCCCCGCCCCGGCCCGCCCAGCCTCCGCTCGCCCCACCTATGACCCCGCTTTGCCGCGGCCTGCTGGCCGCCTTCGCCCTGCTACCCCTCCTGGCTCCCGCCGCGCCCGCCCCGAGTGGCGCCGTCTCCGGCCGAGTCTTCCACCCCGCCCGGGGGGAATACATCGCCAGCGCGGAGGTCCGCGTCGAGGGGGCCGACCTGCTCGCCCTCACGGAACAGGACGGTTCCTACCGGCTCCCCGCCGTCCCCGCCGGCTCCCGCACGCTGGTGGTGTCCTATACCGGGCTGCCGCCGGCGCGCGCGACCGTCGAGGTCCCGGCGGGCGGCGCCGTCACGCGCGACTTCGAACTGGTGCCCGCCGGCGCCGCCGCAGGGACGGTGCAACGGATGGACGCCCTCGTCGTCCGTTCCGAGCGCGAGGGCAACGCCAAGGCCATTATGGAGCAGCGACGCTCGATGAACCTGACCAACAGCCTGTCGTCGGACTTCTTCGGCGACGTCGCCGAGGGCAGCGTGGGCGAATTCCTTAAGAACGTCCCGGGAGTCGACGTGGACTACGTGGGGCCGGACGCTCGCGGGCCCCGCCTCCGGGGCCTCGATCCGCAGTACGTCGGGGTCAGCGTCGACGGGATGCGGATGGCGAGTGCCGACGGCTCCCAAGGCACGGGCGGCGGCGCCCGCTCCTTCAGCTTCGATCAAGTCTCGGTCAACAGCGTCGACCGCATCGAGATCAACTACACCACGAGCGCGGACCAGGACGCGGACGCCCCGGCCGGCACGATCAACCTGAAGACCAAGCGGGCCTTCGAGCGCCGCGGCCGCCGCATCGCTTGGCAGATGCACCTGATGGCCAACGGCGACCACTTCACGCCCGCCCGCGACTACGGCCCGGGCGACGCCCGCACGCATAAGTTCCGCCCGGGCGGCATCCTCGAGTATTCGGATGTCCTCCTCGGTGGCCGCCTCGGCTTCGTCCTCAACGTCAGCGAGTCCAGCCAGTACGTGGTCCAGAGCCGGGTGGACCACACCTACAGCGCGGCCGCCACCGCCGCCGATCCCCGCCCGCGAGTCATCACTGGCCTCACCTTCACGAGCAACCCGCGCTTCACCGAGCGCTTCACGCCCTCGCTCACCCTCGACCTGAAGGCCGCCCCGGGCCTCGTCCTGTCGCTCAGCGCGATGTACAATCACTTCGATGCCTACATCGACGCCCGGGTCCTTACCTTCACCACGGCTGGCCGCGCGGTCGTGACGGGCGATGGCCTGAATAATTTCAGCGTCATCAACGGCGGGGCGACGCTCGGGATGAGCACCAACCACGCGCATAAGTTCGCCCGCACCCGCACCGTCACCCCGCGCTTCGAGCTCCGGCGCGGCCCCTGGCTGGTCGATGGTAGCCTCCATTACAGCATCTCCACCAATCAGTACGTGGCCCTGCCCCGCGTTGGCCCCCAGACCCTCCCCGTCGCCACGCTCACCGGCCTTTCGCTCGACCTGCGCCGCTCCTCGCTGCGGGACATCGATTGGCAGGTCACGCAGACCGGCGGGCGTGACTTCGCGGACCCGGCGAACTTCATCAATCCCCGGATCGGCGACGATATGCGCTTCGCCGAGGGGGAGATCCAGCAGGCGAACCTCAACGCCCGCTTCACCCCCGCGTGGTCGCTGCCGGCTTGGTTCAAGGTGGGCGTGAAGGCGACCGAGCAGTACCACCGCTTCCGCAATCCCAACGCCTTCCTCACTTGGCGCTACGACGGCCCGGGCGGCGGGCCGACCGGCAGCTTCGCGGCCCTCGCCTACCCGGAGAACGCGTGGCAGCTCGAGAACGGCGTGCGCATCGCCTCCCTCTCGGGCGGCATCCCCGG